>JAHKAQ010000007.1 GCA_018825765.1 Patescibacteria group bacterium | reverse complement strand
GATAATGAATGGGGTTATTCTGAAAGATTGATTGATTTGGCTGAATATATAGCGAGATAGGCTTGAAAAATTAAAATTAAAAAAACAAATGAGTAAAAGAAAAATCTCAGGCTTTACTTTGATTGAGATGATGGTCGTGGTGGCAATTATTGGAATTTTGGCTACGCTAGCGATTGTTTCTTATAGACAGACTTTGAAAACCAGCCGGGATAAGAAAAGAGTGGCAGACATTGAGTCGGTTAGACTGGCATTGAACATGTATGCCGACAAAAAAGGAAGTTATCCTTCAGGAAACTGGAGCACGCTGGGGAATTACTTGGGGGATTATTTGGATATAGCCAACATAAAAGATCCTTTGCCTACGACTTATTCTTACACTTACACGCCCACAGGGACGGGAAATAATAATTGTCAGCTTACTTATCGATCCGAGGTCGAATCTGGCGCGACAAAATCCGTGGATTGCAATGATTAGGCAGATGATTTGGTAATAGACTTATTATATGCGTTATCTTTTGAAGGACGGAAAAATTATTGATGGCACCGGGCGTTTGGCCGTGGAAGGAGACGTGCTGATTGACGGGGAAAAGATTGAGGATATAGGGAATTTAGATGAAACTGGAGATTTTCAGGTAATAGATTGTTCGGGAATGATAGTATGTCCAGGTTTTATCGATGTGAATAATCATTCAGACACTCACTGGACGCTTTTTGATTTTCCCGGGCAGGAAAGCCTATTGACTCAGGGAATTACCACAATAATCGGCGGAAATTGTGGATCGTCTTTGGCGCCTCTTATCACTGACGAGGCTATAAGATCGATTCAAAAATACGCTGATATTTCCAAGGCTCAAGTTCATTGGGCCAGTTTTAGTGAATTTTTGGAATTTTTAGACGGACTGAAGCTTGCTTTAAATTTTGGAAGCTTAGTGGGGCATTCCACGCTTCGGCGGGCGCTGGCGGGGGACGAGATAAGACAATTAAGGGAGGATGAACTAAAGATGATGATTGGAGGATTAGACCACGCGTTAGATCAAGGGGCGCTGGGTCTTTCCACCGGGTTGGTTTATAGTCACGCGCGCGTAGCGGATAAAGCGGAATTCAGGAGACTGGCTGAAGCGGTGGAAAAAAGAGGCGGGATATACGCCACTCATATCCGCCAGGAAGGCGGGGAGCTGGTAAATTCGATTAAAGAGGCCATAGAAGTGGCTCGAAAAACAGGAGTAAGTCTTCAGATATCTCATTTAAAGGCTTGCGGCAGAAAGAACTGGAAATTGATGGATAGGGCGCTGGAATTGATAGACGAGGCAAGGAACGAGGGTCTTGAAGTGAATTTTGATGTTTATCCATATGTTGAAACTGGATCTGTCTTATATATTCTTTTACCGGCCTGGGTGGCTGAAGGAGGAAAAGAGGCCTTAATAAAGAGATTGAAGAACAAAGCCACAAAGAGTAAAGTGATCGAAGAGATGAGGAGCAGTGATTTCGATTACGGGAAGATCATTATCGCAAATTCTAAGCTGGGTCGGGTTTTACAGCATCGACGGGTTTCGGATATGGCGAAAAATCAGGAAAGGAGCGCGGAAGAAGTGGTAGTTGATCTGATTGTGGCGTCAGACGACAGAATAACTACTATAACAGAGATGATGAATCCTAAAAACGTTGAAAAAGCAGTGGCAAAAGAGTATGCTGTTGTGGCCACAAACGGGGCGGGTTACGCTGATAGTTTCCGGCGAAGTGGAAACCTAGTTCACCCTCGTTGTTTTGGGGCTATGCCTAAATATTTGCGAGAGTATGTTTTTTTAAAAAGGACTTTAACTTTAGAGAAAGCGATCAGGAAGATAACGGAAATTCCGGCTAAAAAATACGGGATAATAAAACAAACAGGAACCCTGGAAAAAGGAAAAAGGGCGGATATCGCGGTATTTTTTCAAAAAGAATTAAAAGACAAAGCCAGCATAGAAAATCCTTTCAGTTATTCAGAGGGTATAAGAGAGTTATTTGTTGGAGGAGAGCAGGCGATTGAAGGCGGAAAATTGACAGGCAAGAAAGCAGGAACGGTGTTTAGAGGGATTGCCGCCCAGTAGTATTTATATTATGGTTTTTATTTTTTTGGTTTAATTTACAGGATGGGCTTTGATTTAAAAAATAAAAAGGTTACAATTATGGGTTTAGGGTTGCAGGGAAGCGGTGTGTCAGCCGCTAAATTTTTTTATAAGCAGGGGGCTAAAATTATAATAACAGACATAAAGCCCGGGGAAAGATTAAAAAGTTCAATGGAAAAGCTTGAGAAATTTAAGGGAATAAAATATGTTTTGGGCCAGCACCGGCCGGAAGATTTTACTAAAGTTAATCTGGTGATAAAAGGCCCGGGAGTGCCGGGTAATTCGAAGTATTTGGAAATGGCGAGAAGAAATGAGGTGCTGATTGACACTGAAGCCGGGGTTTTTTTTGAGATGGTGAAAAGCCCAGTAGTGGGCGTTACTGGTACGCGGGGGAAATCCACGACCACTCAATTGGTATATGAGATTTTTAAAACAGCCGGACAAAAGGCATTGCTGGGAGGTAATATTTCAAATAAGCCGTTGCTCGATATTTTAGAGCAGGTAAAAAAGAATTACTGGATAGTGGTTGAGCTTTCAAGCTTTCAGCTGGAAGGGATTGAACAACATAAAAAGAGCCCGAAAATAGCGGTGGTGACAAATTTGATGAAAGATCACCTGAATCGCTATGACAACACAGAAGATTATCACAAGGCCAAAGAGACGATTGTTAGATATCAAACCAGCGATGATTACGCGGTTTTAAATTACGACGACGAGAAATTGCGGGAATGGGCTTCCAGGGTAAAGTCAAAAGTATGGTTTTTTTCCATGAACAGACTGGGGGGCAGTCGAGTGGTATTTGTAAGCGAGGGCAGGATCTGGATAAAAGTCAAAGAAGAGCAGGAGGAATTGATAGAGCTAAATAAGATAAAAATTATCGGCAAGCACCGGATTTACAATATAATGGCCGCGGCCGCGGCCGCGTTGGCGGCCGGGATAAAATTGACTGATATTAAAAAGGCGGTGGAGTCTTTTAAGGGGCTGGAGCACCGCCTGGAAGTAATAGAGGAAAAAGACGGGGTGATTTACGTGAATGATACTACGGCAACTACCCCGGAAGCGGCTGTAAACGCCCTTGATTCTTTTAAGAGTTCGGTTTTTCTTATCGCGGGCGGATCAGACAAGGGGCTTGATTTTAATGATATGGCGAAAAAAATTATTGAAAAAGTAAAGGGGCTTATTTTATTGCCAGGCAAGGGAACTGATCGTCTTGTGAAATTTTTAAGAAAAAATATTCCGGAGGAAATCGGGGAATATGAGTTCAAGACAGCGGATAACATGGAACAGGCGGTGCGGATGGCGGCTTCGGAAGCTGGTCCGGGAGAAGTGGTGCTTTTAAGCCCGGGGTGCGCCAGCTTTGGCATGTTTGAAAATGAATTTGAGCGGGGCGAAGCGTTCAAACAAGCAGTGGAAGAATTATAACGGGTTTCATGATAAATAGATTTTAGATTTTTTTTGGTCTTTTTTTAGAATTGATTTGTTAAATTTAAGAGTCGGCAGGACTCTTTTATGTTTAATTAAATCATGACCGGGAAAAAATTTTGGCTTATCGCGGGCAATTTATGTTTTATGGCTGGAATTTTAGCCGGGAAATATGTTGTTTTTGGTTTGAGGGCGATAGCGCTGGCCGGAGTTTTTACGGCCGGGATTTGGTTTTTATTTTCAGGCAAGAATTATCTGGGCCCAAAGCTAGTTTTGGCCGGATTTGTTTTTTTGTTTGGGATTTATTGGGCGGGCCGGTTTTTGGTTGATTGCCCGGGCGGCGTGATTTGCAACTTGTTTGGGAGTGAGGTTTCGGGCCGGGGGAAGATTATGAATTGCAAGAAGAAAAATGAAAATCTTAGATTAGAGGTCGGCGATTTGGAAATTGGAGGGAAGGAATATAAAGGGAAATTGTTGATAAATTTATTCAAATATCAAGGAGAGGAATTTTTAAATTTGGGAGACGAGATTAGTTTTCAAGGGAAAGTTCAAGAGCCTGAAAATTTTTCTGAATTTGATTATAAAGGGTATTTAAGAAAACAGGGGGTATGGGCGATTTTGGATGACGCGCGAATGGGAAAGGCGCTGGGCGGCAGGATAGCGGTAGAAAGAATGTCTTTTTGGCAAAAATTCGGGCGCAGTATTCTTGGGGTCAGACAGGGGATTTTTATGACAATCGGCCGGCTGTGGTCTGGACCGGAGCGAGGATTGATCCAGGCTCTTTTGACCGGGGATAAAAGTGAAATAGATCAGAAGACGCAGGATAATTTTCGTTTAGCCGGGGTTTCTCATTTGGTGGCAATTTCCGGCATGCATATCGCGATTATCGCTGATCTTATTTTTATGCTGGTTTTTTCTTTGGGATTTCCGAGAAAAGCGGCTTTTGTTTTTTGCGGCGGGATTGTTTTTTGCTTTGTTGTTCTGGTTGGAGCGCCGGTTTCAGCGATAAGGGCTTTTATTATGGCCGGTTTGGGGTTTTTGGCAAAAATTTGCGGTAGAAAAATCTGGATGAATAATCTGCTTTGTTTTTCGGCCAGTGTAATTGTTTTTTATAATCCCCTGGTTGTTTGGCATGACGCGGGTTTTTGGCTTTCTTTTTCGGCGGTGTGGGGGTTAGTGAATTTGGGATCGGTTTTTTATAAGAAACTTGGCTGGGTGCCGGATAATTTGGGACTTAGAAAAACAGCCGCGGCCAGTTTGGCGGCGCAGGCCGCGACCGCGGTGTTTTCGATTTATTATTTTGGTTATTTTTCATTGGTCGCGGTTCTGGCTAATATTCTGGTTTTTCAAGCGGTGTTTTACGTAATTTTTCTAGGCGGCGCGGCGATTTTGACGCAAGCTTTGGGACTGCCCCTGGCCGGGTTTTTTGCTTTTTGGGCGAAGTGGGTTTCGCGCTATATGATTGGAGTTTCAAATTGGTTTGGATCCCGGGCCTGGGCCGGAATTGAGTTTGGGATATAGAGGGTCTGTTTGGCAACAGGCCCATAGGGATTATTACTGAACAGTTAAATTTATAAAAGTTAATCCAGGTTATAATGAAAAAGATTTTAATTGTTTTGATTGTCGGCGCCCTGATTGTTATTTTGAGATCCGCGGCGTTTATAATGCTTTGGGAATTGCCGGAAAAGCCGCGGCTGATTAGCTTTGACGCGGGTCAGGGAGACGCGATTCTTTTCGTGGTTCCCGGGACCACGATTCAGGTTTTGGTTGACGGCGGACCGGACAATAAAATAATGGATGAGCTGGAAAATGTCATGCCAATCAAAGATAAGACGATAGAGGTGGTGATTTTAACTCACGGACACGAGGATCATCTGGCTGGATTGATTGAGGTGCTTGATAATTACGAGGTGGGATTAGTGGTGGATTCCGGGGCGAAAGTCGAGGGAGATCTTTACAGAAGGTTTGAGGAGCAGATAGAGGTGTTAAAAATACCCAGACTATACGCGGTTCGGGGAGAAAAGATAAAAATCGGGCCGGATTTTTATCTGGAGATTTTGCATCCTTTTTATTCTAAAGCGCTGGAGTATAAGAATTTGAATAACGCTTCAGTAGTCATGGCGGCGGATTTTTATGGTTCAAGGATTGTTCTTTCCGGGGATTTAGAGGAAGAAGGAGAAGATGAAATGTTGGATTATCTTCGTGGAAAAAATAAATCAGCGCTTTTGGAAGCTGATATTTTAAAGATAGGGCATCACGGCAGCCGCACGGCCACCGGGGATGATTTTTTGCGGGCAGTGAATCCGAATAAAGCGATTATTTCCTGCGGCAGGGATAATCAATTCGACCATCCGCACAAAGAGACGATTGATAAATTAAAGGAAAGAGGGATTGAGACTTTTAGAACCGATAAACTGGGAGAGGTGGTTTTTGATTTAGGGAAGTAAAGGAGTTAGAGAATTTTTTTTAGAGTTTCACTGAGATCAGTGTGAGTTTCTTTGTCAAATCTCCTGAGCTGTTTAGGCTTTAATCTAGCGATATCTTTGCCTGATCCTTCCAGGCCGGCTTGTTCTAATTTTCTGGCCGCCTCCCGGGCCAGGTTGTTTGTTTCTTGAAGGCTGATTGGTTTTTTAGATTCAGCTGATCTTTTTTGTATCATATCAGCGATGGCTTTTCTGTCGCTTGGCATTTTTTTGTCTTAATAATTATTTTATTTTAAACGAGTTTATTGTAACAGTTTTTTTGGAAAATTTAAATTGGGCGGTTATCGCTGGGTTGGTTTTTTCTTGATTTGGCCCGGCCTTTGCGGTAATATGGCAATAGGTTTTACAAATTTATATAACAATTAGAAAAAAATATGGAACGAACTTTAGTAATTATGAAGCCGGACGCTCTGCAGAGAAATTTAGTGGGAGAGATTATTTCGCGTTTTGAAAGAAAAGGTTTAAAGATTATAGGGATGAAGATGATATCTATTGATGACCTGAAAGTGGAAGAACATTATAAAAAATACGTGGGCAAGGATTTTTTCAGTCACCTTAGAAAATTTATGCAAAGTTCGCCGGTGGTGGCTATGGTTTTAGAAGGAGTGGAAGCGGTTTCGGCCGTGCGGCTGATAACCGGCGCTACCAAAGGACGGGAAGCGGACGCGGGAACGATTCGCGGGGATTTGGCCATGGGCATACAAACAAACATCTTGCACGTGTCTGATCCGGCGGAAAATCCCAAACAAGAGATTAAGCGATTTTTTACTGAAGACGAATTGTTTGATTACAAGAAGATTGACATGAGTTATATTTATTCGCCGGATGAGTTAAAAGACGAAAAATAAAGATTGGAATAATTGACATAAGGAAAAAGCTTTGTTAATTTAGCTAAACAAGGGCTTAAATGTCTGAAGTTTTAAGTTTACTTAAAGTTATATGCCAACTATCAATCAGTTAGTGAAAAAGGGAAGAAAACAAAAAGTGAAAAAATCAAAGTCACCGGCTTTACAGCGTTGTTTTAACACAATTCAGAATAAGCCGGTTAGATACAAGAAAGGGAGTCCATATAAACGCGGGGTTTGCGTTAAAGTATCCACAACCACACCCAAAAAGCCTAATTCGGCCTTGAGAAAGATCGCCAGAGTGAGGCTGACTAATCAAATGGAAGTCACGGCATATATCCCGGGGATCGGGCATAATTTACAGGAACACTCAATCGTGGTGATCCGCGGCGGAAGAGTGCCGGATTTACCTGGTGTGCGCTATCACGTGGTTAGAGGAGTGCTTGACGCGGGCGGTGTGGTTGACAGGAAAAGAGGCCGGAGCAAATACGGCGCTAAAAGACCTAAAGAGAAGAAATAATTTTCGATAATGTTTTAATTTTATGTATAATAAAGGAGACCAGATTATTGATATAACCGATCCTAAGTTAAATAATGTTTTGGTGGCGCGGTTGATAAATCAGATAATGAGAAAGGGGAAAAGAATGACCGCGCAAAAAATAGTATCTGATTGTTTTGATTTAATTTCAGATAAAACAAAAAAAGATCCGCTGGATGTTTTGGAAGAGGCGGTGCGCAATGTGGCTCCCTCACTGGAGGTTAAGGCTAAACGGGTAGGCGGAGCTAATTATCAGGTGCCGGTGCCGGTAATGGGCGAGCGGCGGATAACCCTGGCGTTTCGCTGGATTTTAGCCGCGGCGCGGGCGAAGAAAGGAAAGAGAATGGCTGAAGGTATGGCTTTTGAGGTGATGGACGCTTCAAGAAGACAGGGGGCGGCGATAAGGAAGCGGGAAGATGTTCATAAAATGGCTGAAGCGAATAAGGCGTTCGCTCATTTTGCCTGAAAAAATTAAGAGACAGCCTTTATAAAGACAGCTTCGCGCAAAAGTCAGCGTGATTTTTTAAACTTTAGTGATTAAATATAATTTATTATGCCCAGAGAATATCCTTTAGAGAAAACCAGAAACATCGGCATTATCGCGCATATTGACGCGGGAAAAACTACTACCACGGAGCGCATTCTTTTTTATACCGGGATATCCCATAAGATCGGGGAAGTGCATGATGGAGCGGCAATTATGGATTGGATGGAACAGGAAAGAGAACGGGGAATCACGATTACTTCGGCGGCAACTACTTGTTTCTGGTCGCCGACTGAATTTGACGAAAACGGAAAGATTCAGTCCGGGAAAAAAGATTACAGGATAAATATTATTGATACGCCGGGTCATGTAGATTTCACGGTGGAGGTAGAGCGTTCGCTCAGGGTGCTGGACGGTGGAGTGGTGGTTTTTGACGGGAAGATGGGAGTTGAGCCGCAGTCGGAAACGGTGTGGCGTCAGGCTGATAAATATAAAGTTCCGCGGATTTGTTTTATAAACAAGATAAATCAAACCGGCGGTGATTTCTATAAAAGTCTAGAATCAATCAAGACCAGATTAAGCGAGAAGGCAGCAGCCATTACCCTGCCCATTGGAACTGAACAAAACGTGAAAGGACTGGTTGATTTGGTGGATATGAAGGCTTATGTTTACGCCAATGAAGAACACACAGAATTAAAAAGAGCGGGGATTCCTGAAGAAATGAAACAAGATGTTGAGAAATACCGCAACCAGCTTCTGGAAAAAGCAGCGGAAACTGATGATAAATTGTTAGAGATTTTTTTAGAGGACGGAGAGATTTCAACTGACGAATTAAAATACGCTGTTAGAAAGGCTACTTTAGAAGGCAAGCTTTTTCCAGTAGCCGGCGGTGACGGAAGAACCGTGATCGTGGCGAAACTCCTGGATTACGTGCTGGATTATTTGCCAAGTCCTGTTGATCTTCCTCCGATTGACGGTATTGATCCTAAAACCGAGGAAAAGATTACCAGAGAAGCGGATGACAAAAAGAGTTTTTCAGCGCTGGCTTTTAAGATTGCTACGGATCCTTTTGTGGGTTCGCTTTGTTTTTTCAGGGTTTATTCAGGGACATTGAGAGTAGGGAGTTATGTCTATAATTCGACAAAAGAAAAGAAAGAGAGAGTGGGCCGGATTGTAAGATTGCACGCTAATAAACGGGAAGAGGTGGAGGAGGTAACCGCCGGAGAGATCGCGGCAATCGTGGGATTAAAATACACAACTACCGGAGATACGCTTTGTGATGAAAAAGATCCAATAATTTTAGAAAGAATCGTGTTTCCAGAGCCGGTAATTTCAGTGGCGGTTGAGCCTAAAACTAAGGCGGATCAGGAAAAGATGGGGCTGGCGCTTAAAAAGCTGGCCCAGGAGGATCCGACTTTTAAGATAAAGACCGATGAGGAAACGCTGGAAACTATTATTTCCGGCATGGGTGAATTGCATCTTGAAATTTTAGTAGACCGCATGAAGCGGGAATTTAAAGTGGAAGCAAACATTGGTAAGCCAAGGGTGGCCTATAAGGAAACGGTTGGGGCGGAGGCGGAAGACGAAGAGAAATACGTGCGCCAGACTGGAGGTCGTGGCCAATATGGTCATGTGTTCATAAAAGTAGAGCCGCAAGAGCCGGGTAAAGGATATGAATTTGTAAACGCGATAAAAGGGGGCCGAATTCCGCAGGAATTTATTCCGGCGGTTGAGAAAGGAGTTAAAGGAGCTATGGAAACCGGAATTTTGGCCGGTTATCCGGTAGTTGACACCAAAGTAACTTTATTTGACGGTTCGTTTCATGAGGTTGATTCTTCGGAAGCGGCTTTTAAAATCGCTGGTTCGAAATGTTTTAAAAAAGCGTTTCGCGCGGCTAAACCTTATCTTCTGGAGCCGATAATGGAGGTGGAAGTTACAACGCCGGATCAGTTTATGGGAGACGTGGTGGGCGATCTTAATTCCCGCCGGGGCGTGATCGAGAATATGGAAGACAGGGGCGAGGGAGTGGCGGCGGTGAAAGTAATTTCAGCTAAAACGCCGCTGGCCACGATGTTTGGTTACGCGACAGCGCTTCGCTCCCTGAGCCAGGGCCGGGCTAATTATTCAATGGAGTTTGATCGTTATGAACGGGTTCCGGAAAATGTGGCGCGGGAAATTTTGGGCGAAGATAAGCCAGAAGAAGAGGAATAAATATATAAAAAAACAAGATGAATCCCTTCAGGATCATTAATAAATACCATAAATTAAGCTCTCAAGAGTATTTGATTCTGGTTACGCATTCTGTTTTGGTGGCTAACAAGGCGCTCGTAATCGCGCGGGAGTTAAAAAATAATCCTAAAAAAGCGGCGCTGGGAGCTAAATTAGGGCTTTTTAAAAAGCAGGAGGCAAGAAATCTAAGCTTTGATTTTGTTTATGAAGCGGCAGCGCTGCACGATATTGGATTTGGTTTTTCAAAAATTGATAAACTGGCTATGCCCAAAGAAATACTAAATTGTTATATGGCGCACGGCTGGTGGGGGTCGGAAATATTAAAGAAAGAAGGATTGAAGCGGCACGCCAGGGTGGCTTTGAGTCATATAGGGGTTGGTTTGACTAAAAAAGAGATAGAAAAAGAAAAGTGGCCTATACCGGCTGAAGATTACTTTCCAGAGAACCTGGAAGAGATGATCATCTCCTACGCGGATTTGTTTTTTTCAAAGAGTTTTAAGCAGGGAAAAGTTTGGGAGCTTTTTTTTGAAGAAACAAAAGATGAGATAAAGCGGGAGATAAAAGGATATGGGGACGCGGATTTGAAGCTTAAGATTTTTGAAAAATGGGATAAGGTTTTGGGATGAATTTTTGAAATGTTGATATAAATAGAATTTAGTTTGAATAAAAAAAAGATAAAAAAGAAGGGAGTTCTTTAAAATGGAAGCAGAAGCAGGATTCGGATTGAAGGCGGTAAGGGTGATTTTCTCCCATTGTAATTTTGGGGAGAAAGAATTGGAAGCGGTCAAAAATTTGGCCGCTATAGTTTTGGAAAAGCGCTGGAAAGAATCAGGAATTATATTCGAATTGATGAATCCTCTCTCGTTGCCGAAACGGGAAGGAGAGAGGAAATGGAATGGCTACGGAAAATGATCGAATGGCTGGAGATTGGGGCAGCGGCTCTGTTGCCGCGTCGGGTGGTGTACTT
>JAHKAQ010000055.1 GCA_018825765.1 Patescibacteria group bacterium | reverse complement strand
GGAAATAACGCCGGAAATGGGCGCGGTGATAATAGTTCTTCCGTGGACAGCCGCGGCCTTTTCTAAATTCGCCCGGGCGCTGTCTAATGAATTTTTAGCGGTTTTTTCCTGCTGTTCGGCCTGGATTTCGGTTTTGTCGCGTTGTCTTTTCGCCTGTTCCAGGGTTTCTTCGGCGGTCTTTATGTCCTGGCTGGTGGAATCCTGATCGCTTTTTATTTTTTCAAGAGCTATTTTTGCTATTTCCACGTTGTTTTTGGCGATTTTTATATCCTTTTGGCTTGAATCTTGAACTGAATCCAGGTTATCTTCGGCGTATTGAACCGAGCTTCGAGCTAAATCAAGGTCAGTTACAGTGGTGTTTTCCCGGCTTGACTGGTCGAAACTGGCTAATATTTGGCCGGCCGCTACTTTGTCTCCGGCTTTAAAATTTACCTGTTGAATTCTTCCGGAATACTGGGCGTAAATTTTCGCCTCATCCCGGGAGGTGACTTTCAGGGTTTTTTCAAGCAAGGCGTATCGAGTGGATTCATCGCCTATTCTTAGGGTTGTTATATTTTTGGCGGTTTGAGTTTGAGCGGCTTCCTGGGTTTGTTTTTTACCCCTTAGGAAAATAACCAGAAGTAAAACAATAATAACTAGAATAAAAATAATCCATCTTAGGCGGCGTTTAGATGGTTTTTTTGAAAGATTTGTTTGATTGACGGGTGATTCGCATAATTGATTGTTTGGCATAAAAAAGTTAACAAATTAACTTTTTTGTTTTATTAGCTTTATTTTATTGGATAAATTGATATCACATGATATCACACAATCCTAGATGTTAGCAGTTGGGTTGGGGGGTGTCAATATATAGGGATGGATCGCGGAGGAATTGTTTTTGTATTGCTGATATTTTAATTAAAGCATAAAATATTGTATTTGTCAAGAAAAACCGAACATTATTCTCCCAACCCTAAAACCTCTTTCACCACCCGCTTATCATTCCATTCAATAAGTTTTTTGCCGATTTTCATGTTTTCTTCGGCGCCTTTGCCGGTGATTAAGATATAGTCGCCTTTTTGGGCCAATGCAACGGCTTTTTCAATAGCTTTTCTTCGGTCAAAAACGCGAAAAGCCAGTTTTTTGGATTGTCCAGGAGATACTTTCGCGGCTTTTCGCGGCTTTTCGCGGCTTTTGTTCGAAGATGAGAACGCGCCTTGGGGAATTATTTTGGAAACTCCCTGGAGTATTTGGTCGATTATTTGCCGGGGATCTTCGAAATAAGGGTCTTCGTTGGTGATAATCACGATGTCGGCGTATTTAGCGCCAATTTCGCCCATAATAGGCCGTTTTCCCTGGTCGCGCTGGCCGCAGGCGCCGAAAACCCAGATAAATTTTTTGGCGGTTTTTTGGGCTTTTTCTTTTATGAGGCGGCCTACTTTTTCCATGGAATCAGGGGTAAGCGCGTAGTCGATAATTATTTTAAGCCCGCGATCATTGGGCACTTTTTCCATGCGGCCTGGAACTACTTTAATGGAAAACAAGGCTTTTCGCATGACATGGGGATCAAGCTTTAAGGCCTGGCCCACGGAAATGGCCGCTAGGGCGTTTTCAATATTAAACAAGCCGGGAAACTTAAGTTTGTAACTATTCTTCCCCACGGAAAAAGTTGAGGAATTTTCTTTAAGTTCAATTTTTTTAGCTGTAATAACCGAGCCGACCTTATTTTTTATTTTTGGAGGAATTTTTTCAGGGTTAACGGTAAAGCCGATATTTTTTTGTTTTTCCCCAATGATAAAATCCTGCGGGGTTTTCATGTCAAGGTTTACTATGGAAAATCCTTGGGCGGATTTAAAGCGTTTAAACAATTTTAATTTGGCGCGGCGGTATTGAGCCATGGTTTTGTGATAATCCAGGTGTTCGCGCGTCACGTTGGTGATAACCGTAAAATCATAATCCAGGCCCCAAACCCGGTTTTGATCAAGGGCGTGAGACGAGGTTTCAATAACTACAAATTGAGTGCTGGCAAGTTTGGCTTTTTTAATAAACTTTTGCATTTGCCAGGGGCTTTCAGTGGTGAACTTGGTTTTGTTGGTCCATTTTTTATTATTGAGCCAAAAATTAATGGTGGAGCAGAGGGCGGTTTTTTTGCCGGATTGCTCCAGAATCGTGGCTATCATTTGGGTGGTGGTGGTCTTGCCGTTGG
>JAHKAQ010000054.1 GCA_018825765.1 Patescibacteria group bacterium | reverse complement strand
TTCTTTTATTTTTTTTGAATTCCAGTTCCTGTTCTTTTTTTTCTAATACACTGCCGATTTCATTGTTTAGTTGATCGTTCTTGTTATCATCCAGATTGCCAATGTCTTTATCATCCAGGCCCTTTGGGATTTCAATGTAAAAATATTGGGGAGAATCTGGATTTAGAGGGTGTTCTTTAAAGAAAAGTTTGAAATATATAAAAGCGCCAATAAGCGCGATTAGGCAAAATAGCACAACGGCAAGGAGGACCTTTTTTGTTCTGATACTCATTTTTTTATTTTAATTTTTGTTTTGAATTGATGTTTTAGAGGATGTTTTATTATAGCAGGTTGGGGCGAGGAGAGGAATGAAAAGGACGAAAATTCATTTTTATACAAAAATATTGAGCAAGCTTGATTATGAGCTTGCCTGGAAGGTTTGTCGGGAAAGAGCGCTCAAATGAGCGCGAAGGAGGGAGAAAATGAAATCAGACATTCCTTACGAGGGCTGTCTGATTTTTTAATCAATAAAACTCAAGGCGGTTCCTTTTTGATCGAGCCGGCCGGTGCGGCCGATTCGGTGGATATAGTCTTCGTAAGATTCAGGCAGATCGTAATTTATAACGTGCGTCACGTTGTCAATATGTAAACCGCGCGAAGCGATGTCAGTGGCCAGGAGGATTTGCACTCTGTTGGTTTTAAAATCAGCCAGGGCGCGCTGCCGTTGATTCTGACTTTTATTTCCATGAATGGAAGCGGCGTTAAAGCCTCTTCTTTTTAAATTCTTCACCAGTTTTTCTATGCCCCATTTGGTGCGGCCAAAAATTAACACCTTGTGAAATTCTTTCCTGATCAATAAGTCGTGCAATAAATCCTCCTTGGGTTTTCCGTTTATTTTGATTACGTCCTGATCAACGTTTATTGAAGCGTTGTTTGATTGAGCAGAAATCATAACCGGATTATTTAGAAAATCACGCGTCAGGTTTCGCATTTTGTCCGGCAAGGTGGCTGAAAAGAATAATGACTGGCGAGGTCTGGGCAGGGCGGCAATAATTTGCTTTACGTCAGGTAAAAATCCCATGTCCAGCATGCGGTCTACTTCGTCTAAAACAATGGACGAGTAATCAGTGAAGCGTAAAATTCTTCTTTGGCTTAAATCCTTTAATCTTCCCGGGGTGCCGATAACAAAATTGGGTCTTGTTCGTAATTTCGCTATCTGGCCGTGAGTTGATACTCCGCCGATGCAGGCCACTGAATAAAGCTGCATTTGGCTTACCAGGGTTTTAAATTCCATCTCAATTTGCAGGGCCAGTTCTCTGGTCGGGGCCACAATTAAGGCTTTCTGGTTTCGGTCGCGATAAATCTTGTTGATTAAGGGGATTAAAAAAGCCACGGTTTTTCCGGTGCCGGTGCGCGCCATGCCAATAACATCCCTGTTGTCTAAAAGCAGGGGTATGACCTGATCCTGGATTGGCGTGGGATTCTTAAATCCTTTTGACTGGATATTTTCTTTTAATTTCCGGCTTAACTGGAAGTCGGAAAAGACGTGTTTGGGAATATATTCTCCTGGTTGTTCAGCGGTCGCTTTTCTGACCAATAGCGAGGGATCGAAGAATTTTTTTTTGCGATAATTTCTTCCCTGACCGCGGCGGTTAAAAGATCTTCTGAATCTTCTGGATTTTCTAAAGCCTGAATTGTTATTTCTGTTTCTTTGATACATTGGGAATATGAAAAAATTAAATCATTGGAAAAGGCTAAAGAATTTTCTACCAAATAGCGTTTTTCCAATGCCAAATAAAAAAAGCTGTCGAGTTAGAAATACAGCTTCCTTGATCAAAAAAATAGCTAGTTTTTATCGATTGAGAGCTGTCGGTCGAACGCGTTTTGGCCAATAGCTCTCAAACGAATTCGAAACTAAAAGTAAGACTTTAATTATTTAGTTATTTAAAGATACCATATTTTTAAACAATAGTCAAATTTGCGGAGTAGTTGGGGATAGTAAAATTGATGTTTATTAAATTTGAAATATAAAAAGCCTGGGATTACCAGGCGTTTTCCCGGGGGTATAAGCGGAAGACGGGGCGATTAGAATTCTATTAACCCATTTTCATTTGAACTGGATGATTTTTTAAATCTACTTAGCCAACATTGATTTTTAAGTCAGAGTATTTTTCCAAAGTTTCTAAGGTAGCCTTGACTGAAGA
>JAHKAQ010000006.1 GCA_018825765.1 Patescibacteria group bacterium | reverse complement strand
ATCTCATCCACTTCCTGTTTTTTCCCCCTGCCTTTGAAAAGTCGATTCGGCAGATTAATGCACCAAGCCTGTTTATCGCCAATATTTTTGTAGCCATGAACCACGCCCGGCGGCACCTTCACTGCCGCTGAATTATCCTGCCCAAAGCTCTGCTTCATCTGATCTCCAAAAGTCGGCGAATCCTTGCGATTATCCCACAAATGAAGCTCGAATGTCCCCGGCCCTAAAAAAACAAAAACATCAGTCTGCTCTTTATGCTCATGCGGTCCCCGAATCACTCCCGGCTTTGTCACTGAAACATAAGCCATTACCGGCCGTAAATCACAAGCCAGCTCATCGTCTCGAAAAATTTCAGCCAACCAGCCCCGCTCATCCTTGTTTTTTACTATTTTTTTTACTTCTACGCCATGAATCATGTTAGATTTTAAATATTATCTAAGAACTATCTTTCAAAATAATATTTTAGCACCTCTTTTGCCACTGGCACAGCCGCGTCCGTGCTTTCCCCGCCTTCTTCCACCAGGACCGCGATCACAATCTCCGGATTATCATATGGAGCGAAACCCACGAACCAGGAATGAGTGTTTTCAGTGCCTCCAATTTGAGCTGTTCCAGTCTTCCCGCAAATGTCATGCCCTAATTCCTTTAAACTTTGAGCCGTTCCTGAAACTACGGTTTGCCTCATCGCGCTTCTTACTTTCTCTATATAACCTCTATCAACGAAATCTCTTCTTATAACCTGACCGTCGAAATTTTTTATAACTTCCCCGTTCTGCCCGTTAATCACTTCCGAAACCAGGTGCGGCTTGTATAAAATACCCCCATTGGCAATCGCCGCCGTGGCATTAGCTATCTGAATAGGCGTCACGCTTAAATCTCCCTGCCCGATGGAAGCGTGATAAGTATTGCCAATATACCATCTTTCTCCTCTATTTTCCTCTTTCCATTCCGGCGTTGGAATAAATCCAGCCTGTTCCCCGGCCAAATCCACGCCTGTTTTCTGGTTTAAACCAAATAATTCCTCGTATTGTTTCATTTTTTGCATTCCCAATCCAGTCTGTGCCCCGTAACCGCCGCCCACTGTGTAAAAATAAACATCGCACGATTGAGCGATAGCTTTTTCCAAATTAATGTTCGCCCCATGAACCTTCCAGTCCCCAAATCTCCACTGCCCGATAACTAAAGCGCCAGGACAGTCAAACACTGTCTGACTGTCCACCACCCCCTCCTGCAACGCGGCCACTCCTATTACCGGCTTTATCGTCGATCCCGGCGCGTATTCACCCCCGACAACCCGGTTCAACAGCGGCTTTGCCGGATCATTTATCAACCGCTCATAATCCTCCTTTTTTATTCCCTTAGAAAACAAATTATTATTATAACTTGGGAAACTTACCAAAGCCCTTAAAGCCCCGCTGCCTGGATCAATCATTACCGCCGCCGCTTTTCTTACCCCTTCTTTTTCCTCCATAAACCGGGCCAGTTCCCAGTAAAGTTTCTCTTGCAATCCTTTGTCAATTCCAAGCGCCAGCTTGCTGCCTGTCCTAGGCAATTCTTCTTCCAGTTTTCGCAATACCTTCCCCGTGGAATTCACCTCCACGTAATTATATCCATGCTCTCCTTTTAACTCTTTCTCCCAATATTCCTCAACACCAGTTCGGCCCACACTATCAGTCATTAAATAATCCGAATCTTTTTCCAAATCCTGTTTCTGAACTTTACCTGTATAACCCAGGATATGAGCGAAAACAAAAGGATTGACATATTCTCTTATGGCCGTTTTATCCGTTGTAAAACCCGGACATTTATCTTGAATCAATTCAATGGCCACCGCTTCTTCCCGCGAAATATTCTCCTTCACAAGCACTGGCTTGAATGAATCCGGTTCTGCTTGCTCTTCCATAGTCTCCAGTGTTTTCAAAACCTGATCGTCTTTCCAGCCCGCGAGCGAAAAACATTCTTTTAAAAATTGTTCCTTTTCCCATCGCTTATCCGGCAAAAAAGCCGGAACAATTACCGCGTCAAAACTGGCTACGTTTTCCACCAGCTTCTCCCCCCTGCGATCCTCAATCATTCCGCGAGGCGCCTTAATAACCGCTTTACTTACCCTGTTTTTCTCCGCTTCTCTTAGATAATAAGCGCCTCTGGCCATTTGCAAATAAGCCGTGCGAACCGCTATTATCGCGACCGCCGCCATTATCACGCCCAAAAAACGCCTTATATTTACCAGTCCTACCGGCTCTTCAATCTTTCTTTTCTCATGATCCCCGCCGTGAGCCACCGCGTCTGAAATTTCTATCTCTCCAAAATCACTTAATTTTTTGCGCCATTTAAACATTCTTATTCCTTAGGGATTATATACGCTAGGTATTATTCCCGCCGCAGTCTCCAGCCCATATTTTGCTTATCTAAATATTTCGTTAACTCATTAAAATTACTATCGTCTAATTCATATTCTCCGGCTATTTTTACCTTCGTCCTCTGACCGCTAGCTTCACGGATATTAAAAATTATCCTGCCTGTTCCCCGGCTCAATTCCTTTAATAAAACTTTCAATTGGCCCGGCTCACACCTGCCCTTATCAAAATCAATTTCTAAAAACCAGCATCCCCTTTCTCCCGCGTTTATTCCTCCTTGCCTTATTTTTTCCGTCTCGTAATTCGAAAAACCCGCCATCGACTTTTGTTTTCCAGTATTTTTTCTCGCCTTCACGTCTTTAATCGTTATTTCCCGGGCATCGTTACATAAAATTTTTAAACTCCCGTCTTTGTCATTGGGCTTTCCTTTAGCCAAAATAATCTTGTCTTCCTGCCATAACTCCGTGTTTTTTAAAAAAGCATTGGGGAAAACCACCAATTCCAACTTTCCACTCGTATCTTCTAACTCCGCGAAGACCATCTCCTGATTATTTTTCGTGTAAATTTTTTTAACCTTGGTTATTATCCCTCCCACCTTTACCGAATTTTGAGTTCGCGAAAAATTATTGCCTGTTTCGCCATTGTTGGTATATTCTTTTGTCAATTGAGAAATGGATTTAGTCTCAGCCTCAAGGTACTCCTTATATTCACTTAATGGATTTTCAGTCAAATACACTCCCAAAAGCTCCTTCTCCCAGCTCAAACGTTCTGTCTTCTTTGCCGCTTCCGCTTTATCAAGCGTTAGAGAGAAAAATCCACCCGAAGATCCCTGCCCGCCCTTGGAAAATTCCTCGCCAAACAAATTGCTCTGCCCTCTTTCCTTTATTTCCCGAATCTCCTTGGCGTATTTTAAAATCTTATCAATATTTCCAAGCACCTCCTCCCTGTTGGAAACACTGTCTAACGCTCCTGATTTCGCCAGACTTTCAAGAGATTTTTTGTTCAAATCCTTATGCTGGATTCTTTCTATGAAGTCCGCCAGGTCTTTATATTTGCCGCCTCTTTTCCTTTCCTCAACAATCTTTTTAGCGATAGTTTTCCCCACGTTTTTTACCGCGTTAAGTCCGTAGCGAATAAAAGCTTTTTCTCCTTCGCCAATCGCCGCGAACCGGCCGTAACTTTCGTTTATATCCGGCGGCAAAACCGCTATGTTCATCTTGCGGCACTCCTCTATTTCAATCGTAATCCGATCTGTGTTATTTTCATCACTGGAAAGAAGCGCGGCCATAAATTCCACCGGGTAATGCGCCTTAAAATAAGCGGTCTGATAGCCAATCATAGCGTAGCAGGCGCTGTGAGCCCAATTAAATCCATAACCGGCGAACGGCTTGATAAAATCCCAAATTTTTTCCGCGGTCTTTCCTTTTATCTGATTTTTTATACAACCCAGCACAAATTTATCTTTCTGCTCGTCCATCAGTTTCTTTATTTTCTTTCCCATGGCCTTTCTAAGATAATCCGCTTCCCCGGCCGTAAATCCGGCCAGTTGTTTGGCGATTTCCATTACCTGCTCCTGCACCACGATTATTCCATAAGTTTTTTCAAGAATTGACTTTAATTTTGGATGCAAATAAGTAATTTCCCGCCGGCCGTGTTTTCCCGCGATATAATCAGGAATCCAGTCCATGGGACCCGGCCGGTAGAGCGCCACCATGTCAATTAAATCCTGAAACCTGGTCGGTTTTAACTCTCTAAGATATCTTTTGAATCCGCCTGATTCAAACTGAAAAACCCCGGTTGTTTCCCCTTTGGCAAAAAGCCTCAAAGTCT
>JAHKAQ010000053.1 GCA_018825765.1 Patescibacteria group bacterium | reverse complement strand
TACGCCGCCGGCCAGAACCAAATTTTTTCGGCCGGTTTTCTCGTGAATATGGCTTAGGATTTTTAAGATTACTTCTTCGGTTATAAGCTGGAGAGCGGCGGCAATATCCTTGTGGCGGGAAGTCATTCGCGCGTCTTTTTTGGCCGTGGGACCGTTGAGCAGTTTTTCTAATTTTTTAGAGGGCATGCGGTCGAGGTAGTGATAGCGAAAATATCGCATATTAAGGCGAAAGCTTCCGTCCGGCTTTACATCGATTACTTTTTTTAGTTTTTTGTAATAAGGGTTGGTTTTTTTGTTCATGTCGCCGTAAGGAGCCAGGCCCATAACTTTGTATTCAGAGTTATTCACGCTAAATCCCAGGTAAGCGGTGATGGTTGAATATAGAAGACCGAGAGAATGAGGGAATTGGATTTGCTTTTTTAATTCAATGCTATTTTTTTTGCCAACTCCAAAAGCGGTAGTAGTCCATTCCCCTACTCCGTCAATGGTTAAAATAGCGGCTTTTTCAAAAGGACTGGGAAAGAAAGAACTGGCGGCGTGGGCCAGGTGATGTTCAACAAAAAGAACATCGCCTTTGTATTTTATTTTTTTTCGAAGCGCGCGGATTACGCGGAGCTTTTCATTGATCCAGGAAGGCATGGAATTAAGAAAGGTTTTTAAGCTCCAGGGAAACATCTGCAGGTGCTGATACAGAATCCTTTCAAATTTAATAAAAGGTTTTTCGTAAAAACCCACATACTTTATCTGATCTATGGAAATTTTTTGACTTTTAAGGCAATAATTTATGGCGTTTACAGGAAAGGCAGTATCGTGCTTTTTCCTGGTGAATCTTTCTTCTTCAGCCGCGGCTACAATTTTTCCGTCTTTTAAAAGCGCGGCTGAAGAATCGTGATAATAACAGCTGATACCTAAAATATACATAGAGGTTCAATAGGTTAAAATTGCCGATAATAATGTTTAAGCGGCTTTTTTCTAAGGTTTAAATTCAACCAATAAGTGGATTTTTTCTTGTCTTTTTTTAATTTAAGAAATTCTTTTTTCTTTAGCCTGGCGATAGCCCAGGTCGGGCCCACGGCGAAAAAATACACAAAAGCAAGTAAAAAAGTGTTGATTGCAAGAGAAATTGAGGAGCTAAAATCATGCAGGCCGGCTTTTAGGCCGGTAAAAAAATGTTTTATAAGATTCATGCGAGTATTTTTTTTAACAGGCGGCTAAAGACGATAAGGCCCAGAGTTAACCCTAAAATATGGAAATAACTCCAGGTTTGGGGGATTTTATTAAAATAATTTAGAATAAAAAACAGGATGGTTGAAAAAAGAAAAAAAGAAAAACAAAAGCCAAAAAGCCGGCCGATTTTTTGCAATTGGTTTTTTTTATCTAAAGCGATCATTTTATCTGCCTAGGCTATAATATTTAAAGCCAAGCTGTTTCGCCTCACGTGGATTAAAGATGTTTCTTAAATCAACAAGGGTTGAACCTTTCATGCGTTTTTTAAGTTTTTTTAAATCCAGGTTTTGATATTCTTTCCAATGGGTCAGGAGCACCACGGCATCCACGTTTTTCGCTCCCTGGTAAATATCCGCCGGATATTTGACTTCCGGGGGAAGTAATTTTTTTGCTTCTTTTACTCCTTTGGGGTCGTGGGCGCGGACGTTTATGCCGCGTTCAGTTAGAGCCGGAATAATAGTCAGCGAGGAGGCGTCCCGCATGTCGTCCGTGTCAGGCTTAAAAGTAAGGCCAAGAAACAGCACGGTTTTCTGGGCGTCGGGCTTTGGAGAATTTGATCTATTATTTTCGTTTTTTAAAGCCTGGAGTATTTTTCTTATCATGCGCGCTTTTTGGGCAATGTTTACTTCGCTGGTGGCTTCCAGAATTCTTAGCGGCACTTCGTTTTCCTGGGCGATGCGAAGGAGCGCGGTTACATCTTTGGGAAAGCAGGAACCGCCATAGCCGGGCCCGACTTTTAAGAATTTTTGGCCGATTCTTCGGTCCAAGCCCATGCCTTTGGAAACGTGTTCGATGTTGGCGCCGATTTTTTCGGCCAAAGCGGCCAGTTCGTTTATAAAGCTGATTTTGGTGGCTAAAAAGGCGTTGGAGGCGTATTTAATCAGTTCGGCGGTCTTGACGCTGGTGATAAAAACCGGTTTTTCCCGGGCGTAAACAAAAGAGTAAATATCTTTTAAAATGGATTGGGCTTTTTTTGAGTTAACGCCGATTACTACCCGATCTGGCTTTAGAAAATCATTTACGGCCTGGCCTTCGCGCAAAAACTCAGGATTAGAGGCTACGTCAAATCTGGCGCGGGAATTTTTTTCTTTTATGACGCGCGAGACCTGGTCAGCGGTGCCTACCGGGACCGTGCTTTTATCCACTATTACTTTGTATTTGTTAAGATAAGGGGCGATTTCCCGGGCTACCTGATAAACATAGGAGAGGTCGGCGTAACCATCGCCTCTTCTGGAGCTGGGCGTGCCAACGGCGATAAACACGGCCCGGGCTTTTTTCACGGCCGGGCCCAGGATACTGGTAAATGAAAGGCGGCCGGCTTTAACGCCTGACTGGACGATTTTGGAAAGACCGGGTTCATAGATAGGCATAATCCCTTTTTTGAGTTTTTTTATTTTGTCGGGATTTTTATCCACGCAGACTACCTGGTGGCCGACTTCGGCCAGGCAGGCGCCGGTAACCAGGCCGACGTAGCCTGAGCCGATGATGCAGACTGTTTGAGGTTTATGGTTCATAATGGATGGGGTTTAATGGTTGTTGGTTTTGAAATAAAGTATTACTAAAAAATCATTTTTCGAAAACTGGCCGGATATTTTCTAAACCAGCCGGCAAATTCACCTAAATTTACAACGCGGTTTTTCTGGATAAAGCGCCGTTTTTCGATGAGGCCGGGAAGGTTTTTAATTATATCCTTCCAGGAGGAAAAAACAATCTTTAAAAGGCCCGGGCCTTTTACTTTTTGCTTTAATTTAGCTGACGGGCCGCGGCCCAAAAGCGAGCTTAAAAAGAGCATAAGATAGCGGACAGGCATGAAAGCCAGACCCATAATTAAAAAGGGCCAGGGGAAGTTTTTTATCAGGACATAAAACTGATTTCTATGCACGTGAAAGCTTTTAAAAGGAGAAAAGGCCTGGCCGGTAGCGGAATGCAGGTGCCAGGCCAGGGCTTTGGGCGCGAAATAGGCTTTGAAGCCGGCCAGGCGGCTGCGATAATTAAGATCCAGGTCTTCGTAATAGGCGAAAAAATCCGGATCAAAGTAGCAGGTTTGGCCGGATTTGTTTTTAAAGGAGATTTTCTTGAGCATGGGCGCGGTATAGAGACAGGCGGCGGCGCAGCTGCCAAAGACTGAAGCGGGTCGATTGAAAACAGCACGGTCTTTTTCCAGAAAGCCTCTTTCCATACCCGAGCCGTCGATTTGGATCACGGTGCCGGCGCTGTTGAGGCGATGAGGCTGTTTTTTAAATAAGAGCTTGGCCGCTAAAACACCCAGTTTTATTTTTTTGTTCTGGTATTTTTGAGCGGCGCGGTCTAATGATTGAAGATAAACAGGGCTAACCTCTACGTCGTTATTTAGCGGACAAATGTATTTCAGGCCGGGATAATCAGAAAAAGCGCGTCTTATGCCGATATTGGTGGCCCGGGCAAAGCCGGTATTTTTTTTGAGCCGGATAAGCTTCGCGCGCGGAAAATATTTTTCAACCATGGAGCCTGAACCGTCGGTTGAGCCGTTATCAACAACGTATATTTTAAAATCCCGGCGGGTTTGGCGCTCTAGCGAATTAAGGCAGGCTTTTAAGATTTTTTTGCCGTTAAAATTGGGAATGATAACCGCGAAACGAGGCATGATTAAATTTTTAGGCTTAAATACTTTTTAGCGATTTTTTCAATATGGAAATTCCGGGATTCTTTCTGGTTGTTTTGCCCGTATTCAGGAATAACCGCCGGGTTTTTTAAAAAAAAGTTAATTTTTGAGACAAGGTCGGATAAATCCTGGGATTTAAAAAAACGGCCGTTAAATTTGTCTTTTAAAAAGTAGGTTTGGCCGCCTGAATCAGAGGCGATGACGGGAAGGCCGCAGTGCATGGCTTCCAGAAAGGTAAGGCCGAATCCCTCGTGCGTGGCGGTGGAAATATACAGGTGGGCCGCGGCTAGTTCGCGGTATTTTAAATTTTCATTCACTGAACCAAGAAATTTTATTTGATTTTTTAGGCCCAGGGTTTTTATTTTTTGTTTAAGATTTTTTTCTTCCGGGCCAGCGCCGATAATAGTGAGTGAAACCTGTTTTTTAAGCTGGGCGATAGCTTGAAGAAGAAGCGGCAGGTTTTTTCTTTTTACCAGCCGGCTGGTGGTTATAAGCTTTAGCGGGCCGCCTGATTCATAATTTTTGGGCGGATTCAAGGAATTCACGGGCGCGGAAGAAGGGTTGAAGCCCAGGGGAATTATTTTTATGTTTTTTCTTATTTTAAAATACTGATTAGCGCGATTCTTAATTTCGCGGGTGGAAGCGATGGTGCAAGTTGATTTATTGATAAGCATGGCCACGGCCCAACGAATCAGGAAAAAGCGATGACCGGACATAAGGCGCGATGGATCATAAATATCAGCGCCGTGAAGAGTCAGGATATTGGGAGAGCGAAATATGGTTTGGATTATCCAGCCAATAGGGCCGGAAGGCACGGCAAAGTGAGTATTAACAAGGTCATAGCGTTTTTTTAGAAAAAGCCAGGAACTAAAAAAAGAGCCGTTTACCATGAAAAGAAAAAGATTTAAAAAGCGGGCTTTTTGAAAATCAGAACGCCAGCCGGCAAAAATCCGGTAAATATTCACGCCGCCGATTCTTTCTTTGTTTTTTAGGCCTCGGGCGTTTGAGGTAATAACATCCACTTTATGGCCAAGCTTTGCCCACTGTTGGGCCAGGTCGCGGCAAAAAACACCGCCGCCGCCGCCGACTGGCGGATATTCGTGATTGATAATAAGGATTTTCATATAATAAAAT
>JAHKAQ010000005.1 GCA_018825765.1 Patescibacteria group bacterium | reverse complement strand
GATCCCCTTGTCATCATTCTCACCAAAAACAATCTTCCGATTCTGCCTGATCTGGCCAATCAAAATGTTCCTGATAATTCTCCCGCTCCCGCGCCGTCTCCAGCCCCAAGCCCGGCACCCGCTCCGGATCAAACACCCGCCCCGGTTCCCGAGAACCAGATCACTTTTGAATTCGAAAAACGTCCGGACTTAAATTTCAGCATCGGCCAGATTTATCATGATCACTATGGAGCAAGCATCCAGGATGACGTGGCGGCTATCTATAAACAGGCCCAAAAAATCTATGGAGCTCCCCATAAAAGCATTACTGTAACCATCCGGCTTTGCCAGCGGGATTATCCCAATTATTACAACGCTTCCACCAACGACATCTTTATCAACCCCCGCTATCACTCAAAAAACAGCATGCGCCTACAGCTGGCCAGTTTGGTTTTAAGCGCTTTTCATGACGATCTTGTAAGCTATTTTCCCTTGAACTGGGAAACAGCCATGAACGCCGTGGCTCAAGAAGAAATTTACCGCGCTGTTTTTGACGCAAGCTTTCACAATACCGATTCCCAGGATGCCTGGTTTGAGATTTTGAATTTATCCCCAGCCCTGGCTACCAAAGAAGGGGAATACCTTACCCCGGAATATTACCAATATATCCAGCATTCCCGTCTCTTGAAAAATACAATGCTAAAGCCTTATCTGGAAGATAAAGCCTTTCTTAAAAACCTCAATAAAAAATTATACGCCCAGGATCCGGCCAGTTATAAAAAAGACATTGGCCAATACGCGGCCCAGGTAAAATCCAAAGTTGAAAACAGCCCCTTTGCCGACTGGCTTTCCAATAACTATATTCTCCAAACTCAACACCTGCCGGGTAAATACATAATTCCCTTTTTCCCCGAACCAATGGCCAGACTAAAAGCAATCCAGGTAACCGATGACGGCAGTCAAAGAAAAGGGATAAATAATTTAGGCGTAACCATCCAGGCCTATGACATTAACGGCAATCTGGTTTATCAGACCACCAACCAGACCGGCGGCAATGGAGGAAATAACGGCAATGTGCAAATCACCAACTATTACCCCAGGGTTTCAGGTTACACCGGCCCGGTAAGATTTGACATTAATACTTCAGCCGCTAACGCTTCTCTTTATTTGCCGTATAAAAATAGCTATCCTCAAATCCCTGGAGCAGACAACCGGCTGGGCCTGTTTGGCTGTGTGGTTAATAAAAAAACCGGCGCCATAAACGTGCTTTCAGATGGATTGAACGCCGCCCAGGGCATTAGCAACGGCTGTTTTTCCTTCCCTGATTTTTACAACTACCAGGGCCCGCTTGAATTAGTATATTTTGACTCTGATAATAACGACACCACCGGCATAAAAATAAAACTAACCAAGCTTTACGGCGACTATTTCACCACCATCCGCCACATCGCCGCCCTGGCGCCAGCTAATAATTTACCCAATGTCTTTACTTCAGAGCAATTCAAGCTTCAGATAAATTACCCTGACGGCTTTCAGGTGCTGGATCCTTCCCAGGGACCCAAACCATACAATCTCACCCCTGACTACCAGGGCCCGCTAAGAAGCTCAAGCGTGGTGCAATTTCTAAAGGAAGACGCGAGCGCTAAAAACGCGATTGGCGGCACCATGGTAAGCGTTACTTTTGACTTAAACGAAAAGCAGGAATCCCCGGAGGATTTCGCTAAACACTTGCTCCAAAGCGATAAAATAAGCCGCGAAACAATAAATGGTTATGATTTTATAACCCAAACCAGCGATCCAAATTCAGAACCGCAAGCGCCTGACGGCTCTACGCTACCCATCCCCGGAGGCTATAAGCCCGCGGCAAACAAGACTTACATCACTCTTCGCGGCCATGATTTCTTCACCTTTAATTCTTCCGATATAGGATTATTAGATCAAATGATAAAGACCTTTAAATTCATTGAATAAGGAGGATAAAAATGTTAAGAGGTATCTTGCTTTGTCTGGCCGGCCTAATCCTGGCGCCGGTCTGCGGCCTGATCCGGCTCGTCACCAAGGGGCCCAAAGGTCTGGCGCTTAAGTTAGATTCGGAATCCTGGATATCTATCGGCTTTATTTGGGGCCTTATCTGGATATCCGAATCGCCGATCATTAGCGCCATAAAAAATGCTTTCAAAAAATCCCCAAACCCCGGCGGAGCCGGCTAATTTCTCTGCCATCCCAGGAAGGACACCTATTGCAGTCCTTCCTTTTTTTATCCCCCTCCTTATTCCCCAGCTCTGCCAAATCTGCTAAAATACAAAAATCACAAAACTATAATAAACTGCCTTCTAAAAACAAAAAATGAAAGACAAAAAAATAATTGTCCTGGCCGTCCTAACTCCGCTTGCGATCATTGCTCTCGCGTCTACTTTCTCCTTTGAAACACCGGCCGCGGCCAAAAAAAACAGCCAAAATCAAAACACGAACCAGACAAACCAGCCGGGAAACGAACAAACAGTCGGTCAAAATCAGGAGAAAGCCCAGCCAAAACAGGAACGAAAAGAAAATCAAGAAGAAATCCGCCAGAGAAACTGTCAAAATATTCAATCAAAGATCCAAAACCGCATCAACCGCTATGAAAACTATAACTCTCAAAACAGGAACAGGTTTCATTACTTAAAAACCAGGCTGGAAAAATTTACTGCCGATCTTAAAGCCAGGGATTATGACGTGTCTCAAATAGAGCAGGATCTAAAGATTTTGGACGAAAAAATCCAAAAACTCAACAATGCCTGCGAAGAATTTATTAACCAGTTAAAACAGGCCCAGGATTACTCCTGTAATAAATCCCGGGAAGAATTTAAAAACAGCCTTAACCGCTCGGTAAATAATATCCCTGGTATTCACCAATATCTGGCTGACATAAAAAACTTTTATAAAGACACAATTCGCCCTGATATCTTAACTCTAAGAAACCAGAAATCCACCCTTAAAAATCAATCCAAAGATCAGGAACCAGCCCAAAAACAGTAATAAAATAATCTCTTAAAAATAAAAATGAAAATTCCTTTAATCACTCTTATGCTTTTTATGCTTTTTCTTGTTTCTGGTTGCGAATCAAAAACAAACGAAACTAATAAAAACAACCAACAGCAGGCCCAGGACCAGTCAGACCAGCCTGTTGAATTTCCTGATCCAGGAAGCGATCAGCTGGGCCAGGAAGTAAAAGAAATGGATACCATAGTAAACTCGCTTAATACTGGCTATAACAAGGAAGATTTAAGCTCTGAGGCCATTGAACAAGAGTAAGCCTGTCCAAACCAAAACCCAATAAACAAAAAACAATGTCCAGCAAAAACCATTCTTCAATTTCACCGCCGGCTAAAAATAAAATCGCTATTTTTGACATTGACGGCACGATTTTTAGAAAAAATCTTCAATTTGAACTGCTTGATGGCCTGGCTTACGCTGGCATCTTTTCCAGGGATGTCAGAAAAAATATCGTCCAATATTACCGCGACTGGCTTAATAACCGGGGAGCCTATGAAACTTACCGGCGCAATCTGGTCCAGCTTTACAACGAGGAATTAAAAGGCAAAAATAAAGCCGATGTGATCAAATCAGCTAAGCGGGTAGCCGCTTTCCATCATGGACGTTTGTTCATTTTCGCCCGAAGAATCATAAGAAGATTAAGAAAAACTCACCGCCTGCTTGCCATTTCCGGATCGCCCATAGAAATCGTAAGGGAATTTAACGCCTACCTTAAATTCGATGATGTATTCGGCACGATTTATGAAATCGACGCTGACAAAAAATACACCGGCCGCGAAATCTACACTCCGGTGCGCGACAAGGCCGACGCCCTAAAGCGCTATGTAGCCGAAAAAGGGATTAGTCTGCATCATTCTTTTGGCATAGGCGACACTGAATCCGACGCGTCCGTGCTCGAATTGGTCGAAAATCCTATCGCTTTTAACCCCAATCTTAATCTTTTCCGAATAGCCCAAAAGAATAACTGGAAAATTGTCGTGGAAAGAAAAGATGTTATTTATGAAATCAATTGATAATTTTTAATAATGCTTGATCCCAAAGCCGGCCACAATAAAACAGTAATCCAGGACTGGGCTGATAAATTCTGGAAAATTAATTCTTTTATCTGGATTCCCTTACTGGTTTTTTACAAAGTATTTATTTCTGTTTTTAAAAAAAACCAAAACAAATAAAAATAAATGTTTGCCCGCACCAAATATTTCTTCTATGCCGTTGCCACTCTGATAGGCTACATCGTGGGCGCTGGAATTTTTGGAGTCCCGTTTGTTATGCAAAGCCTGGGATTCATTCCAGCTCTTATTCTTATGCTGGTTATCTCCGGGTTTACCGTAATTAATCTTCTTTCTCTTACAGAGGTAATTTTAAGAACCCGCGGCAATCATTTTCTTCCCGGACTGGCCAATGTATATCAAGGTAAAGCGGGCAAATGGTTTCAGTTCGCCGCCGCGATAATCGGAAATTACGGCGCTCTGCTTGCCTATCTCGTGCTGGGCGGGATCTTTTTAAAAAACCTGGCCTCTCCCTGGCTTGAATTTTGCCCGGGCGTTCAGGAATATTTTTTTGTTTTATTGTTTTGCGCTCTTGGAATTTTATTTATCTGGCGCGGTTCCGAAGAACTGGGTCTGGCCGAATTTATTATGCTGGCTATTCTTATTGCGATCGTCCTTCTCATCGCTTTTAAAAGCGCGCCTCAAATCCAGGCCCAAAATTATCTTGGAATAAATCCCAATCATTTTCTTCCGGCTTTCGGAGTCTTCATTTTCGCCCTTGATGGCCTGGGCTGTATTTTCATCGTCAAGCAGATTTTAAAAAAAAGAGAACGTTTAATTAAAAAAACCGTGCTCATAACTTACGGGATCGTGAGTCTAATCTTTTTTTGTTTCGCCGCCTCGCTTGTCGGCGTATTCGGGCAAGACATCAACCAGGAAGCCATCATCGGCATTGGCCAAAAATTAGGCCAAGATATTGAATTTTTTGCCACTATTTTCGGATTTCTGGCCATTTTCTCTTCTTTTGTTGTTATCGGCTCCAGCTTAAAAAATACCCTGGAAACCGATTTTAAGATTCCTCATTCTCTATCCTGGCTTATGGTCTGGACCGCGCCGCTTATCCTTTACTTTCTGGGATTTAATAATTTCATTGAAATAATCGCTCTTATAGGCATTGTGTTCGGAACAATAAACACCTTAGTCATCGCCGGACTTTTAAAAAAAGCCCGGCAAGAGAAAAAAAGAAAACCCGAATTTACGCTCGGGCTTCCTCTTTGGATCAATTACTCGATTTCTTTTATTTATTTTATCGCCATGATTTACGAAATCAGCCGCTTCATGGCCTTTATTTAGTTTTTATTTTCGCGACCAGTTTTTCAAAAATCTCCGGCCGCTCAACCGCTATTTGAGACAAAATCTTCCTGTCAAGCTCAATCTTGTTACTTTTCAGTAAATTCATAAAGCGCGAATAATTCAGCCCGGCCTCTCTTGCCGCGTTGCCTATCTTTATCTGCCACAAACCTCGCCGCAGCCGCTTCTTATTCCTGCGATCCCGGTAAGCGTTTTTGCCAGCGTGGGTCAAGGCCTCTTTAGCCTTTCTATAGCTTGACTTTCTGATATTATAAAAACCCTTGGTCATTTTTAAGACTTTTCTTCTTTTTTTTCTGGCATTTACTGATCTTTTTATACGCATCAGTTTCTTTAACTGCTTAGGTTTATAATTTTTTTAGCAAGTTTTTTGCTTAATCCATGCATTCTTCGCTTGTCTCGCCGCTCCTTGCCTGAATCATCAGATCTATAATGGCTCTGCTTTGTGCTTTTTCTTGTTACCCTGCCTGATTTTTTCTTTATCTTTAATCGCTTGGTTATAATTTTAAAATTTTTCATAATTATTTACCGCTTTTTATTACTGTTTGAAATCCATTTGGCGTGCTCTTTATTTCCTGGTCAAAAGCAACCGGCGCCCCAAGATTTTTTATAAAACTCATGAGCACCTCCCGAGCCTTATCGCGAAACATTTTCTCTCTTCCCTTCAGCGTTACTTCAACCGAAACTTTATATTCTTTTTTTAAAAACTTCAAGATCCTGTTTTTCTTAACCTCAAGATCATGAGTGTCTGTTTTTATTCCAATTCTTACTCCCTTTGTCTCACTGCCTCTTGATTTTACCCTGTTTTTCCGCTCCTGCTTTTTTTTATTATACTGATATTTACCATAATCCATTATCTTTACCACTGGCGGCCGGGCGCTGGGCACTATTTCCACTAAATCCAAACCCCGCTCACGAGCCATATCCAAGGCTTCCATATTTCCTATAACCCCAATCTGCTTTCCGGTCTCATCGATTAAACGCACCTGGGGAAGTCTAATCTCATCATTAACTCTCAAGTTCTTGCTTGAGTCAAATTTCTTTAAAATAATTTTTCTTAATTATTATTCTGTGTTTGTGGAAGTGGTCGGAATTGAACCGACGTCTAACAAAATAGATTCATCCGAACTCTACAGGTTTAGCTCGATTAAGATTTTCCAAAAGGAAGAGTTGCCTTAAAATTCGAGCGAAAAAACAATCTCCCTCTGCCTTCCTGCAAAACCGTTTCAGGCAAAGGCTCTCCTGAAAGTCGTCCTGGAGGTTGACACCGGATTTCGATCTACCAGGAATTGATCGAGCCGATGGCTGCTACTTATTAGGCAACAGCGGTTTCAAGGCTCATAGGAGCAAAGGCCGAAGCCAATGCTCGTTTCGCCTTTTTGACTAGATTTGCAACTAATCTTTCTGGGTTTTTGATAAGTTTCCCAAAAACTTAACCTGCAACGAACAATCTTTTCGTTATCGATACCTGACACTCCCTGTTCTCTGTTTCAGTCTGTTTTTTATACTTCGCTGTTCTTCTCTTTCTCTTATCTTTTGACGCTTGTCAATCTTTGTTTTTCCCTTTGCCAGAGCGATCTTTACCTTCACTCTGCCTCGCTTAGTATATACTTTTGTCGCGATTAAAGTCAATCCTTTTTGTTTTAATGCCTGCTCCAGGCTGATTATTTCTTTCTTTTTTAAAAGCAGTTTTCTTGTTCTTAAGGGATCGTAATTTTCATCCGGCGCTGAAAATTTATATAAAGGAATACTGGCACCTACCAAAACCGGCCCTGCTTTTGAGCCAATAGAAACATAAGCCGCTGAAATATCGGCCTGACCTGTTTTTATTGATTTTACTTCCCGCCCTAAAAGCGCGATTCCCGCCTCAATTTCCTCCAAAATGTTGTAATGAAAGCGTGCCTTGCGGTTTATTAAGGGTTTCATATTTATATTTTAGAAGTTTTTTGCCTCTTTTAGCAAATTTATCTCCTTATTATCTTTTGGAAAGGCTGTCGCGCAATAGGCAAAATACACCGCCAGCATCGAAAAAAACATCAATGAAAAGTCATTTCTCCAAAAAGTCGTGTCAAAAATCCCATGCGCTAAAAAATAAATTATGATTGATCCCGCTAGCGTCACGGACCGGTCCGCCTTCCTTATTTTTCCCGCCTTCTGCCCGCCTAAAAAACTACAGGCTCTTATAAGCCGGAAAAAAAGCCAGAAAAATCCCGCCACTCCGGCCAGGCCAGCTTCCAGCCAAAAATTCAAAAGCAAATTATGCGCGTGCGGCACTGCCCATTGCGGATAAGGCGGAAAAAATTTTTGATAATCCAGGTAGGCTTGCAAAAAATTACCCGGGCCAATTCCCCAAAGCCAGTTATCCCTTATTATTTTTAATGACGACATATAGATCACCAGCCGGGAATCAAGCGAATTATGAGAAACAAAAGGCGAGTAATCCATTTTTTTTATCCCTGGTCCTGTTAAAAAAATTCCCGCGAGCGCGATAAACCAAAAACCCAAAACCCAAAGAAAAATTTTCTCGCGGCAATCAAACCGCCCGCCCGGCTTAAATTGTCCGGCCGCGAACAGAAAACCCCCGGCCCCTAAAAGTCCCAGCCAACTGCCCAGTGATTTCGTCGTGTATATACAGGCGAAATGCGCCGCAGTAAGCGCGATAAGTAAAAAGAAAAGCCAACCCTTGTTTTTCCTGGTTTTTTTCAAGAAAAACCACGCCAAAAGCAGTCCGGGCGCTAAATAAATTGCCAGCTGGTTTGGAGACCATTGGCCCAGTGTTAATCTGCCGTCGTAAGTTAAGTTCCCTCCTAAAATAGCCGCGACGCCCCAAACAGCTATAACTGAACTGGTAAAAAAATAAATCCCCAAAAATCTTAAAAACAATTTTTCGTTCCTGCTCCAAAAAAATCCTCCGGCCAAAGCGAATAAAAAAGGCAAAACATAGAAACTCTTCATTACCCCTATTCCGCGCGTCCATTCATATTCGCCCAAAGCCATGGCGTATGACAGGAAACAGCCCAGAATAATTAAAGCCGCTGGCGCGATAAATCCGCGCATGGCCCAACAGTATTTCCCAAATTCATTCCGAAATTTTTTATCAAAAAGACAAAGCCCGAATCCGGCTAAAAAAACTATTAAAGCCAGGTCCAGAAGATTCACGCTCCCTTTTTCAAAAATATTAAAACGTATAAAATAAAAAGGAAGAAAAATTGCCATAAGATAACTCCCTGACGCTGTAAGCTTATTTAACATTTGACAATAACAGGTTTATATGATAAAATACACAGTCATCCTGGTTTTTATTTTGCCTTTTATTCTTCTGGATTCGTCTACGAGTTTTCAGTTGTAAGTAATCCCTCCTTCAACTTGCAGCTGTTAAACAGGTTTTATCTTGTGGCTCGTAGGCGATTTTGGAAGAATAAAGTTTTAAAAAATTCCGCCGCAATCCCGGCGGAATTTTTAATTAAACAAATCCTGACACTGCCCAGGACCCTGGCTCATAAGACAGTTAAATATTTCCGGCATTTCAGCTATTCTTTTTTCCGCCGGATTATCTTTTAAAAACCGGCCCAAAACAAAAATCTCTGATCGCTCCTGGTTTGCCCGGGGCCGGACCCCGATTTTTATTCGCCAGAAATTATCTGAATTAAAAACTTGAAAAATATTGATTACGCCCTTGTGTCCGCCGTGACCGCTTTGTTTGATGATTTTTAGCGCTCCCTCGTTCATATCCGCGTCATCGCTTACAATAACCAGTTTATCCTCCAATTCTTTCGCGCGAATGTTTCTGTAATCCAAAAATTTTTTAATCACCTCTCCGCTTTTATTCATGAAGCCCTGAGGCTTAATAAGCAGCGCTCCGCGCCCGTTTTGTAAAAATTCACCAAAAACAATTTTATTTTTTTTATCCCTTTGCCAGCTTATACCCAGCTTAGCCGCGATCTTATCCAAAGCCATAAAACCCGCGTTATGTCGGGTTTTCTCATATTCTTTGCCCGGATTTCCCAATCCCGTGATTATAAAATCAAATTTATTCATTGTTTTTCTTAAATAAAGCCCCTAACTTTTATTAGTATTCTTCCTGCATAAAAGCTTCTTCAGGCAGGACAATCTCGTCTTGCTTTAAGAATTCATCCACATTATTCCCTAAAACCACCATTAAATCAAAGTTTTCATCCTCTAAACTCTCCGGCTTATCAATTAATTCAACCCCGGCGTCTAAAATATCAGCCAGTAAGTCCAGGGAATAAGGTTTAAGCCCTGAAGTAAAATCACAGACAACTGAACGCTCAAATATTTCATCCGGCACTGTTTCCGCCCCAGCCGTCTGCTCCTTAACCCGGGAAAAACCAGCTTCAGTTAATCTTTTTTTAACCACGCCCGCGGCGCTGCGATTACCCGAACGGTTCACCAGTAATATATAGGGTTTTTCTTCCACCCGCTTCTCATGAGTTTTTCTTAATTTTTCCAGATTAAAAATATTTTGCGCGATCTCATGAATTTGAGAATAATCTTTTTCCGCTGGTTTGAGAAAATAGGCGGTTCTTGCTCCCAAACGAGGAGAAAAATTCGTAAGTATGGGATCTTCACCCCGGTTATCCAGCACTTTGTTTATTACATTATGTTCATTTATATTTCTGGCCAGCGCCACAAAAGAACCGTATTCACTAAAATCAATATCAGTCACCACGTTTTGAGATATAATATCCAAAATAGCGTTAAGTTTGACAATCAGAGAAATCCCCTGGACTGAGAAAAATTTATTCTTAATCGCGCCCAGCACCTGCTGTTGTCTTCCGGCCCGGCCAAAGTCTCCGCCCGCATTATGCCTTGTTCGCACGTATTTTAAGGCCGTTTCTCCGTCCAGCTCCTGCCAGCCCTTGTCAATGTGAAAAGTCTGGTAGCTGTAATTAGGCCCGGGATATCTGGTGTCAATAAGTTCCCGCTCCACATTTATGCGGACTCCCCCTATTTGGTCAACCAGCTTCACGAATCCCTTGAAATCAAGCATTACGAAATAATCTACCTCCTGACCTGTTATTTCCTTTATCGCGTCGCTAATGTATCTTATCCCTGTTTTTTCTCCTTCCTCTAAAAATCCATAATGATAAATAGCGTTTAATTTCGTATACTTGTTAGTATTTGGAATTCTGGTATATAAGTCCCGGGGGATAGAAAGCATGGCCGCCTTATTTGTTTTGGGGTTAAAACTAGCCAGAATAACCGTATCTGTTAGATTAGAACCTGGATAATCTTCGCTGGCCTTTCCCAGAAGAAGAACGTTAACCCTGTCTTCACTGCCCCATTTTAACGAGGGTTTTTCAACCCCTGCCAGTTGCTTAGTCTGCATGACAAGCTCGCGCGCTTTTACTTTTATGTCGCTCCTGTTATTTCCAGGCGTTTGATTCTCTGTCTTTCCCAAATAATCTTCTTTGACTATTATTTTTGAGACATTGTAGGTTTTTAGAATAATAAAACCGCAGAAAATAGCTGACATAAAAGGCAGAGTAATAATCACAAAAATCGCCGCGGCCTGAACCAGTTTCACCATGATTTTTCTCTTTATGCTCGTTTTTCTCCCTTTTTCCATTAAGTTGATATTTCTACTAAAGTCAATTATAATGAGTGAATTATAGCTTAAAATAAACATGGAAGACAATTCAAACAAGCCCCCATTTCCTCCAAAAGGCAATGCGGTTGTTAATTTTTTCAAAGAAATCATAAGTATTGTGCTTATAAGTCTTGTCATAGTCATTCCAGTGAGGTATTACTTAATCCAGCCCTTTATTGTTAAAGGAGCCAGCATGGAACCCAATTTTCATAACGGAGAGTATCTCATTATAAACGAAATTGAATACCGCTTTGAAAGCCCTGAAAGAGGAGATGTGATCGTGTTTAAATATCCCAAAAATCCCAACGAATATTACATTAAAAGAATTATTGGTTTGCCCGGGGAAAAAGTCCAGATAAAGGGCGGACAGGTCACAATCTTTGACAAAAACAACCTTTCGGGCTTTGCTTTGGAAGAAGACAAATATCTGCCTGGCGGCCGCGTCACCCGGGGTGATGTTTCAATAGTATTGGGAGAAGATGAATATTTTGTCCTGGGTGACAACCGGAGCGCCAGTTCTGATTCCCGTGTCTGGGGAGTTTTGCCCAAACAAAATATAATCGGTAAATCCTGGATCAGAGCTTTTCCCTTTAGCCGGTTCGCTATTTTCCAGCAATGATTTTTAGCAGACCTTTAATAAGTAATCACAAACGTGAGCAAAAAAAACACCAAGAAAATATCAAGCCTTCGCGGAATGCGCGATATTCTTCCAAAACACTATGTCTATTGGGATAAAATCCACGGCGTAGTCGAGAAATTAGCTCAAAGCTTTGGCTATAAAAGAATTGAACTTCCAATAATCGAATCAACCAATCTTTTTGAACGCACCGTGGGGCAGGGAACAGATATCGTGGAAAAAGAAATGTATACTTTTTACACTAAAAGCAAAGAAAGGGTCACTCTTCGTCCGGAATTTACCGCCTCAATCGCCCGCGCCTTTATTGAAAACGGCATGCGCCGCTGGCCCAAGCCGGTTAAGCTTTTTTCAATCGGCCCCTTGTTCCGTTACGAAAGACCCCAGCAAGGACGCTACCGCCAGCACCATCAGATCAATTTCGAGGCTTTGGGCGGCGCCGATCCCATTCTTGACGCTCAAGTAATACTTTTAGCTTATTTTATCATCAAAAAGTCAGGCGTAAAAAATATTAAACTCCTGATTAACAGCATTGGCTGTCCGGTCTGTCGCAGGCCATACCTGCGATCCCTGGTAAGCTTCTTAAAATCAAACTCCCGCGCCCTGTGCTTGGATTGCAAAAAAAGACTCAAAAAAAATCCTCTGCGCGTCCTGGACTGCAAAGAAGAGAAATGCCAACCCATTATAAATGGAGCTCCCCAGCTCATAAATTCCCTGTGCGAACAATGTCACCCTCATTTCAAGCAGCTCCTTGAATACCTGGACGAGCTAAACCTTGAATACATGATCGACCCCGCGCTGGTCCGGGGCCTGGATTATTACACTAAAACAGTTTTTGAATTCATCTCAAGCGGCGAACAAAGCCGCAATAAATACAGTTTCGGCGGCGGCGGCCGCTATGACGAGTTAGTAAAAACTCTTGGTGGTCCAATAACGCCGGCTATCGGTTTTGGCATTGGGCTGGACAGACTGGCGCTTGAATTGGAAAAAAACGATCAAAAAAAAGCCCCTAAAAAGCCGGCCGGCGCGTTTAATTCCCGTGAATTGAAAAATATAGTATTCTTAGTTCAGCTCGGGGATTTAGGGAAAAAGAGAAGCCTGTTTCTCTTTCACGAACTGGTAAAATCAAACATTCAGGTTAGCGAGTCGTTTCAAAAAGGAAGCATAAAATCCCAGCTTAAATCAGCCAACAGCGCCAAAGCCAAGCTGGCTCTCATAATAGGCCAGAAAGAAGCTTTAGACCAAACCGCCATCATAAGAAACATGGAAGTCGGATCCCAGGAAACCATTCCCCAGCATAAGCTGATAAGCCAAATCAAAAAAATTTTCCGCAAAAAATAAAAATCGCGAATCCTGATAAAATAAAAATAAAATGAAAAACCAGCCCCTACTTTCTTCTGTTGATGAAAGGTTAAGCAAAAACCGTCAAAAATATATCAACGCTCAAATTGAATTTGAAAAAGGGCTGACTGGTTTTTTTCGAAAGCTAAGCTTTAAGGCCGCTAAAAAACCAAAACAGGATCAAAGCCTGGTCTGGGCCAGGGACAGTTATTATGGCGTCCTCTCCCAATACCGCCGGATTTTAATCGAAGAATTCAAAAAAAATAACCGCCAGGTGCGGGAAAAAGATATTCAATTTATCATCCGTCTTACTATTTTTGACGAAATACAAACCTTAAAAAAACAAAAAGAAAAAATCCTAAGAAGCCGCGGCCTTTCCGGGCTTATTCGCGCCCAGCTTCAGGAATGGCGTCAGATATCTCCCGGGTTTAAAATATTTTTTGGATTTTCTTTTTTAGGTCTCGGGTTCGCCGCTTCCCGGATTTCGTTCATTGACTTTAAATGGCTGGAAATCCCAATCTTTGCCTGGGGAATTATGATTTTAATGGAAGGGTTTCAGCAAAAAATTACTCAAGGAAAAGCGACCAGAAAAGGCATGAACCGGCTGGCTCTTCTGGAAAGCGCCCGGCGCCGTCTGCCGGAAAAAGCGGCCAATCTTTGTTCCAATCTAAATCTGCTCCATCAATACATGGAAGAAAATATCTGGAATCTGCGGGTTTTCGAAAAAAGAATCGAATACCGCCGTTATCTCATAGCCGCTCTGGCCGGTATTTTCACCGCCGCCCTATTTTTTATTCCTTATGGCGTAAAAATAGCTCTTGTTTCTATTGTCAGCTCTGTTTTCAGCCGCTTTATCTGGTTTCTTCTTCCTTATGGCGCCATAAGGAACGGCATTGTAGGTATTTTTAAATCCAATGACGATAAACCCGCGGAAACTCCCGAACTTGATATCTTAAACGACGGTGAAGGCTTAACCCAGCCTCACGCCATAGCCGGCTATTCAGAAACCCAGAGCCCGATATTCGTAAAAACCCAAAAACAGTTTCTGATAAAAAACGAAAATCAGTCTTCTGACCCGGCGCCGCTTGAGCTTTAAAGATTAAAAACCTTGTTTTGTGCCTGATTTTATGTTATTAAATAAGAAGTTCTGACGTTTTTGTCAGCTTATTTAAATTTTTGTTTATGAAATTCACTAAGACATTTTCATATCCAATCAACCAAAGGAGGTGCTTTTATTGATGGTGGAGGTAAAAAACAAGGGAAACGAGCCGGTGGAAAATCTTTTGCGCCGTTTTAGTAAACGTTGGCAGAGAAGCGGCATTGGCCAGAGAGAAAGGAAAAGAAGATACCGCAATCGTCCTGAAACCAGGAGAGAACGCCGCCTAAGAGCGCTATATCGCCTCGCGGTTCAAAAAGAAAGAGAGAAATTAAGGAAATTAGGCCGGTTAGAAGAAGAAAAAAATAATTTCATTTCAGGTCGCATTGGAAGATCTAACTAAAAAAATGCCAGACATTGTTCAAAAAATAAACCAGGATCTTATTCGCAAAGCCAAGGCCAGGGACCAGCTGGCGCTGGATGTTTTAAGAATGCTTAAAGCCGCCATAAAGAATAAGGAAATTGAGCTAAAAAGAGAGCTAAAATCCGAAGAATTAATAAGTCTTTTGCGAAGCCAGGTTAAATCGCGCCAGGATTCCGTGGCCCAATACAAGTTAGCCGATCGCCGCGATCTCTTTGAAAAAGAAGAAAAGGAAATCTTAATTATAAAAGAATTCCTGCCGGCTGAAATGTCTGAACAGAAGTTAACAGAAGTTGTTCAGGAGGTCATCCGGGAAACTAAGGCTCTGTCAAAGGCTGATCTTGGAAAAATAATGCCCCTGGCCATTAAGAAAACCAGGGGTAAGGCCCAGGCCCGGGATATTAAGGATATGGCTCTCAAACTGCTTCCATGAGCGCGAAGAAAACGTCTGTCAGGGTTTTTTTTGACAGTCCTTGCTTGAAGAACGCCTGCCCGGAAATTGATGTTAGAAGAATTTGGCGAAAGACAAGCTCTTTAATAAGGAAATCCGGATTTCCCCAAAATATTAATCTTGTCTTTGTTGATAATTCAGCCATAAAGAAGTTAAATCGCCGCTATCGCGGAAAAAATTATCCTACCGACGTCTTATCCTTCAATTATAGCGAAAAAAAATGCGAAAAAAATCATGGATCTTCTTTTTGGGACACGGGTGAAATTTATCTTGGACTGCCCTATCTTCAAACAATATCCCGAAAAGAAAATATTCCGCTGGACCGGTTAATTGAAAAAACCATTATTCACGGGCTTATTCATCTGGCCGGCTATGATCATAAGCGGGCGAATGATAAAAAAATCATGCAAACACTAGAAAAAAAATGCCAGAAAATGTTAAACTATAAGCGCCGCGTTACTTCATAATGTGATGTTTATAATATATAATAGATTAACGTTACCAGAAACGAAGATTTTACAGGCCTGAATCAGAAAGAAAATAATCCGGGCAATCCGGGCGGCTAGCTCAGTTGGTTAGAGCGCGTCGTTGACAT
>JAHKAQ010000052.1 GCA_018825765.1 Patescibacteria group bacterium | reverse complement strand
TACCAGAACAGGAGCTTAAAAAGCTGGGAGGCGCGGCAGGAGCTTTTGAGCGTTGTTTTTAGAGGTTATAATTTTTCAAAAAACAGCGAGAAAGAAAAAGAAGACGAGGCGATTGAACAGTTGAGATTAAGAATTGATGATTTGATTTTAGCGGGTCAGCTTGCTGTGGCGAGCGGTGATTGGTTAAAGGGTCTGTAATATGTTTTTGAAAAGATTTTTGACGGTTGGAGTAATTATTGTTAGCTTGACAGCAGGATAAAAATAATTTTTATGCGTATTCTTTTGGGAGGATGTTTTAATAAGATTCATTTGGGGCACGTGTATCTTTTGACTGAAGCCAGGTATTTGGCCGGAGATCATGGCCAGGTTTTTCTTTGGGTGGTTTTAACCCATGATAAGAATAATTTTAAAAAAAACTTTAGGCCGGCGGAGATTCGGATCAAGAATCTTGAAAGTTTAGGACTTGTTCATAGAGTGATTGTTGGAGACAGGCATGATTTTTTAAAGACCACGGCGCGGGCCGGGCCGGACATGATTTTTTTGGGCTATGATCAGGAAGTGCCGCGGTTGCTTAGAAAATATTTAAAAGAAAAAAAAATTAGAGTAAAGCGGATAGATAAGCTGAAAGGTTATAGAAGAAAGAATAATCAGGTCATTGGCCGGGTTTTTCAGGTCATTGGCCGGGGAGCTCATTTTATGGGGATAAAGAGGTATAAGCAGGCCCTGGAGAGGAAGTTAGGACTTGTTTTTTCCCCGGGGACATTGAATCTTGAATTGGCGCGGGAAAATGTTTTTGATCTAATGGATAAAAAATCATTTATTAAGATAAAGGGATTTAAGCGGGAAGGGAAGAATTACGGCAGCTTGTTACTTTACCCGATTGTTTTGAAGAAATATAATTTTTACAAAGGAAGATTGAAACTGCCCTTAAAGGGGAATGTAAGGCGAGAGAAAGCCTGGGTGGTCATACCTTTTAAAACGAGTTATAATTCCAGGGTAATTGAAATAATTCGCGCTAAAGGAGTAGGAGAGTTTTTTGATTTAAGGAATGATGATTTATTGGAAGTAGCGTTTTAGCTATATTGAAAATGAAAAACAAAAAAGCAATTGGTTTTTTTCTTTTTTACACGCTTATTTTTACTTTGCCGGTGGTGTTTTTTCTGTTTTCCAGAATTCCGGGAAAATACGCTGATACTTTTCAGGTTTGGGGAAAAACAATAGGATTCCATAATTTAGTAAGCGATAGAGGGGTTGCTGGAGCATTAAAATGGCAACTTGAAAATTTTCGCTGGACGCCGATTGAAACTATTGGCTGGGTGCAGGAAATTTTTAGTCCCAAAGCCGGGTATAATTTGAGCTGGTTGTTTTCTTTCTTCGTGGCCGGTCTGGGCATGTATTTTTTGGTCTTTTATTTGACCAGGAATTATTTGGCGTCGCTCGCGGCCGGGGTTATTTTTTCGTTTTCTCCTTTTCATTTTTCACAGGCGATTTCCACTAATATCGGGACTATGCATTATGAGTGGCTTTGTTTTTTTGTTTTGTATTTATTTCGTTTTTTGCGCACTTTGAGGATAAGGGATTTTCTTTTCATGATTGTTTTTATAGTGATTATCGCCATGACCGAGAATCAGCTGCTGGCTTTTACTCTGGTATTTGCTTTTCTTTTTGTGCTTTTCTTTTTGGCGAAAAATTACAGGACGCTTGCTCGGCCAAGATTCTGGCTTTTTTCTTTAGGAGGAATTTTAGTCTTATTTGTGGCCGTGAGATTTATGTTTGGCGGACTTTTTGAAGTGGCTCACAGCCAGGATAATTATCTTGATCCAGGGTCAGATCAGGTAAAAAGATATTCAACAGACGCGGTGGATTTGTTCGCGCCTTCGGCTCAACATCCGTTATGGGGAGAGAAGTTCCATCATCTGCGCCAGGAGACAGAAGCGAACAGCCTGGGGCGGCAGTCAAATTACATCGGTTACACGGTTCTTTTCTTGGGTCTTTTATCTTTATTCAGTTTAAGAAGAAGGGCCGGGGTTAAGTTATTCTTTTTGGGTGTCGGGGTTTTGTTTGTGGTTTTAAGTTTTGGCCCTTATTTACACTGGAAAGGTGAAATCATGGAAAATTTATGGATGCCGTATACTTTCTTGTATAAATACGTGCCTTATTGGGATATTATAAGGACGGTTAATCGGATTTACGTGGTGGCTTTACTGGGTTTTTCTGTGGCGGCCGGATTTGGTTTGGATTTTTTGTTAAAATTAGCAAGCGGGAAAAAGGGAGCGCGGGATGAAGATGATTCAGGAGATAAAAAAGAACAAGCAGAAGAAAAAGGGCCCTGGGCGTCAATTAGCAAGAGAGCTGAAAGAATTGATAATAGAAAAAATAAGCAGGCTAGTTTAATCGCCGGGTCGGAAAATGGTTTGAGCCGCTGGCTATTTTGGATTGTTGTTATTTTTATATCTCTGGAGTATTTATCAGTTCCGGTTCCAACCATGAAACTGGAGTATAGTAAATTTTACGATAACCTTGCTTTAGAAGAGGAAGATTTTTCTATTGTGGATATACCTGGAGCTACAAGCTATGATTATAGTTCGAAATTAGTTATTTACAATAATATTCACAAAAAAAATAATTTAGCCGGTATGGATTTCGCGCGGGAAATTGAGGATAAATGGGATTTTGAGAAAAATACGCCGGTGCTGAATGATCTTTTATACAGTTTGCCTACCGGGGGGACTCCGCCCTCTAAGGAGATTGTCAATGATTATTATTATAATTTATCCACGAAGATATTTAATTATTACGATATTCGATATTTGATTGTGTCAAAGGATTATCTGGGAGAAGACAAGAAATTTAACGGTCAGGCTTATGAGAATACTGTTAATTTTATTGACGGGCAGTTGGACGCGGATTTGATATATGAAGATAAGTTTTTGGCGGCCTTTAAAGTAAATCAAAGCGAACATTTGAACGGTTGGTTTTTAGCCATGGATTTAAAAGATGATTATTGGGGAGAAAAGAGCGGGGCTCTGGGCTCGGTAATGAGATGGGCCAGGGATGGAGCGAAAATTAGATTGGTGAACATGGGAGATGATCCAAAAGATTTGCGGTTATTATTTGATACGAGTATTAAAAATTTAAGAAAGATGGAAGTGTATTTGAATGGCGAGAAACAGGGAGCGTTCGGCATAAAAGATAAAAAAGAGGAGCAAATAGTGTCGCTTAAGAGCGTGAAGCCTGGAGACAATGAAATTGAATTCAGGATTTTTGATTATGAGGGCAATGTG
>JAHKAQ010000051.1 GCA_018825765.1 Patescibacteria group bacterium | reverse complement strand
GGGTTGAGGAGATTGGGCGAGGTCAGGGAGATTTTGATAAATGAGCCGCCTACGGCTTCACAGAGGTGCTTGTATTCGTTTTCCGGATCAATAACGATAACCTGGGTGCCAAACATCATGGAACGCAGGATTTCTAATTTAGCGGCGTAAGATTTGCCGCTGCCGGATTTGGCGAAAACTACCATGTTGGCGTTTTCCATTTTAAAGCGATCAAATAAGACCAGGCTGTTGTTGTGGCGATTGATGCCGTAAAGAATGCCTTCATTCGAGCTTAGATTTGAGGACACAAAAGGAAAAGAAGTGGAAAGCGGAGACGAATTCAGGTTAGTGGATGAATCAAGCTCGTCGTTGGCTGAAGGAACGGTTGAGGCAAAGCCCTGTTCCATTCGGAATACGGCAGGTTTGACATAGACCAGGCGGGATTCCAGCAAGGCTTCGATAGAAGCGCCCAGATCATCCAGCTCCTTTTTGGTTTCGCCGTAAATTGTGATGTATAAACCAAAGCGGAAAAAGCGCTCCAGGCCCTGCTGGAGTTTGTCGCGAAGGTCCTCAATGTCGTTCAGGGAAGTTTCAAGGATAGGGTCGCGAATTTTACCAGCCTGGGCTTCCATGGTCATACGGGATTGGACCTGGGTGGATGTTTTTCTCAAAGCTTTGAGAATTACATTGGTGTCGATGGGATGGATAAAGATGGAGATGTCAATCATGCGATCCAGGTTGATAATGGGAGCCAGCCAGCCGGTTTGGAGATAGCGGGGGTAGGCTACCACGAAAAGAGTTTTTACGAAGCGATCCCCTACTCTTAACATGGAGGGAGAAACGCTGAAAGAAGCCGGGGCAACCAGATCTTTTACCGTGGCCAGTCCTCTTTGATAAATTTGATCAGCGCTTAACTGGCTCTGGGGGTTATTTTTTTTGTTTTTTTTGAAAATATTAAGCATAAAGCGAAGTGTTGACGGCCATTTCTTCTACCGGAGCAAGGTCCAGCTTTTCTACCGGGGCCGGATTGTAAAGCGAATAATACAGTTCGATTAACTCCTGGGTGTTAAGCGGGACCATGCGAATACCGGCGCCGTTTAAGCCGTATTGGATGTGTTCTACTCTTTGCCAGAGCTGGTCTTTGTAGATTTCAAAACTGGCGCGATCTTCTTTGAGGTGGTTTTTGGGGGAGAATATTTCAAAAAATTTGTCAACCAGGCCGCTTTTTTGGTTTTCCGTGGGAGAAAAAGGAACCACAATATAGAAATATTTGTTCACGATGTTGGTTTTGGCTGTAAGATCGGTAATGTATTTTATGTATTCTTCCATTTGGAGGTGAAGAAGCTCGTTGGTTTGCTCCCGGGAGCGAACTTGAAGATCCTGGACATAGTATTTTAGGTTTATTTTTCTGGAAGTGATAAATATTTGAACGGGAAAATCCAGGGAATTTAAAAATCCCTGGAAATTGCCAATAATCGCGTCTTGTTCCTCGCTTGATTTTAAGTCAAAGTTAATGGAAGAAACCATTAATACGGCTCTTAGCGAGCCGTTGTTCAAGATAGCGATGCCATCTTTTATTTTATCAATATCAAGAAAAGTTTGCGTGCTGGATGGATTAGCCGGTGTTTTTATTAGTTTTTGTATATGAAGGTTTTCCATGGCGAATTTAATTATACTTGATTTTTGGGATTTGGACTATTAGCCGGAGCGGGTGGGATTGGATCAGGCGATGGAGTTCTGTTGTCGCGCCGGATGTCTGGAATTTGGTCTTCGGCGCTTGGAAGACCGGAGGCCGTGGCTTTTAAGAGCTGGTCCTGGGCTTTTTCTTTCTGCCGCATTTCAAGAGAGCGGTTTTGGTTTCGAAGCTGGGCGAGTCTTTGGGTTTCGCTTTGATTTTGATTTTCTTCAAGGGGAACCGCGACTTCGACAGAGGTTATCTGGGCCTTAATTGAGGGGTTTTCTTCTTGTTTTTTGAAAAATCCGGATTGACCCTGGGTGTCTAAGATTTGGGCTAATTGCTCCACTTGATTTTCGGGAAGTTGTTTTTTTATTGAAACGGTATGTTCTTTTTTTATTTGCTCGCTCGGTTCAAAGGGCTTGAATTGTTCCTTTTTTCTGCTCCAGACGTATTGCTTGCTTTTACTGCCGTAAATGAGGATATGGCTTAAAAAGGTGAGAAGGTTTTGGTTGTATGGGCGATAAAAAGCAAAGGCGGCGGCGATTCCAAAGAGAAAAAGAGCGCAGGCAAAGAACAGGGAAGAGTCCACAAAGCGGTAAATCAGGAAAAGAATGGCGCCAGCGCCTAAAAACCAAAGAAATTGTTTGCCGGTTAAAGGGCCGACAATGCGGTCTTCAATATCAACATTTTGCGGAACTTTGAAACGCATAAATAAAATTTAAATATGTTTTAGTTTAATCAAAAATAATCTGTCCGTCGGCTTCAGAAATGTTTAG
>JAHKAQ010000004.1 GCA_018825765.1 Patescibacteria group bacterium | reverse complement strand
TTATATAACTCATGAAATTAAATTCCACACCATTTTATAAACCGTCTTTAAGCCGTTTAACACTCCCTGTTTCTCCTGTTTGCTTAAAGAATATTCAGTGTAGCGCGCTTTTATCGGCACTTCTTGAAAATTCAGGTTGTGTAATTTTATTTCTCTTATTATCTCGCTGTCAAAATCATAACGATCGGCCCGGGGATTTACCAGCTCCAAAGCTTCGCGCGAATAAGCCCGAAAGCCCGATTGGCTGTCGGTTACCCAGATTCCATATAGAAGCCAGGTTAGAAAGTTCCCCAATCTGTTAGCCGCCTTCCTTGTAACGGGCATTTCCTGCGCCCGGGTCAATCTAGTGCCCAGCGCCACTTCACACATCCCCTGACTGATGGGCTTAATAATCCTTCTTATGTCGCGCGCGTCATGCTGGCCGTCGCCGTCCATGGTTACCACGATGTCCGCTCCCATCCGCCGCGCCGCCGCTAATCCGGTTTTCGCCGCCGCTCCTTTACCGCAGTTTATTTTATGCCGCAAAGCCGTCACTCCTTTGAGTCTGCGCGCTCTGGCATAAGTGTTGTCCTGACTTCCGTCATCCACCACTATCACGTTTTTGTATCCCTGTTTGTTTATCTCTCCGATTACTTCCTGGATTACCCGGCTCTCGTTTAACGCCGGAATAACGATATATATCTTATCTCTCATGTTTTGCTTTTTTTAAAAACCATTCCCAGGTTTGTTCAATTCCTTTGTCTAAAACTATTTTGGGCCGCCAATCAAGTTCTTTTTCTATTTTTTTAAACAAAAGACAGCTTGTCTTTTGTTCTCCCGCGAGACCTGGTCCGTGTTTCTTTTTAAAGCGGTTATCGAAATGTTTATTTATTTTTTCGAACAACTGATTAACGTTTGTTTCTAAAGCCGTGCCCACGTTAAAAATTCCCGCCGCCTGATTTTTTTCAAGCGCCAAAAGATTGGCCCTTACCACGTCATCAACGTGGACATAATCACGAGTCTGCTTACCGTCCCCGTTTATTAGCGGCTGTTTTCCTTTTATCATTTTATTGATAAAAATCGCCACTACCCCGGCCTCGCCGTGGGGATTTTGTCTTGGCCCGTAAACATTGGCGTAGCGAAGAGACACGCAGTTAAGATTAAAAAATTTTCTGTAATAATTCAGGTATTTATCAATCGCCAGCTTGCCTATGCCGTAAGGCGAAAGGGGATTTTCTTTTAGCTCCTCGTCTGATGGCCGCTTATCAGTGTCGCCATAAATCGCGCCGCCGGTGGAAGAAAAAATAAATTTATTTTTTGACCCGCTGTCAAGCCAGTTTTTTTTGCAAAGCTCGATCAGGTTAAGACTGGCCAAGATATTATCCCGCGCGTCCTCCTGCGGATTAGCCACGGACTTTCTCACGCTGGTCTGCGCCGCCAAATGAAATACCGCCTCAAAACGTCCGGCCCAAAATAATTCAGCTGTTTTAGGAAAATTTTTTAAATCTATCTTTTTAAAATCCGCGGCCGGATTCAGGTTTTCTTTTGAGCCAGTGTTTAAATTATCCCATACTGTCACTTGATGCCCCTTTTTAATCAAAGCGTCTGTTAAATGAGATCCAATAAATCCCGCGCCGCCTGTTACTAATATTTTCATAAATTTTTACAGCTAAATTCTTGTAAATTTTCTCACAAAATAATCAATGGTCTTTTTTAAACCCGGCTCCAGGTCAACTCTCGGCTCCCATTGCAGTTCTTTTTTGGCTAAAGAAATTAGCGGCCGCCTTCTTCTTGGATCGTCAACCGGCAAAGGCTTGTAAATCACCTTGCTTTTACTTTGCGGAATCAGGTTTTTTATTTTCCCGGCCAGCTCCTTTATCGTTATTTCTTTGGGATTCCCCAGGTTAACCGGGCCGGTAAACGCTTTTCTGCTGTTCATCATTTTTACCATTCCTTCAACCAGATCGTCGATATATTGAAAACTTCTCGTGTTTGAACCGTCGCCGTATATGGTTATGTTTTTATTTTTCAAGGCTTGAACAATAAAATTCGACACCACCCGCCCGTCGTTTTCATGCATATTCGGTCCGTAAGTATTAAAAATCCGCGCCACCTTTATTTCCACCTTATACTGCCGGTAATAATCAAAAAACAAAGTTTCCGCGCATCGCTTGCCTTCATCATAGCAGGATCGCGGCCCGATTGGATTTACCCAGCCCCAGTATGATTCTGACTGCGGATGCTCTTTTGGGTCTCCATACACTTCTGAAGTTGAGGCTTGTAAAATCCGCGCCCGCGTTCTTTTAGCCAAACCCAGCATATTTATCGATCCGTGCACTGAAGTTTTCACGGTTTGCACTGGATCGAGCTGGTAATGAACAGGCGAAGCCGGACAGGCCAGGTTATATATTTGATCCACCTCCACGTATAAAGGGAAGGTGATGTCATGCCGCATCATTTCAAAATTTTTGTGATCCGCCAGATCCAGAATATTTTCCTTGCTGCCGGTAAAATAATTATCCACGCACAAAACATCATGCCCCTGGGCCAAGAGCTTCCGACATAGATGAGAGCCAATGAAACCAGCTCCGCCAGTAACCAGAATTTTCATGTTTTACTTTTATTACCTTTGAATCTATTATATAATCTAATTTAGAAAAGTCTAACATCTAAACAGAAAAACTAAAATAAATTATGGCCAGCTCACAAACTCCATCCACCAAACTTGATTCTTTCCTGGATTTTATTCAAAAAGCAAGCATTCATCTGGTAGTTTTTTTAATCCCGGTTTTTTTCCTTCCTTCTTCCATTAGCTCGCCTGAACTTAGTAAATTATCGCTTTTAATAATACTTGTCGGTATCGCCGGCGTTTCCTGGATGGGGCGCATGGTTTCCAGAAATCAGCTTGAATTAAAAAAGAGTTTTCTTTCCGTGCCAATTTTTGTTTTTAGCGCCGCCTATCTGTTGTCCTGTGTTTTTTCTATTTATCCGGAAAACAGCGTTTGGGGGTTTGCCGGCACCCAAAGCATATCGCTTGTCGCCCTGTTATTTTTTGTCTTGTTTTTCTATATTATTTCTAATAATTTCCATACTAAAAAATCAGCTTATCTCTTAATTCTTAATTTATTCGTTTCCAGTCTGGCGGTTTTTACCATAGCTTTTCTCCAAATAATCGGCCAAAACGTTTTTCAATCAATCGGGATCACCGGCAAAGATTTCACCACCATTGGTTCTGTCTACGCTCTTAGCGCCTACGCGGGATCAATTCTGGTTTTATCTTCGGCCATTATCACGGAAAACGTGTCTGGCTACGGGGTAAGAACTGCCGCGGTTTTTTCTTCCCTGGCCGCTTTTATTGTTTTAACTCTTGTCAATTTTAAGCTGGTCTGGCTGGTTCTCGCCATTATAATGGCGATCCTTATGATTGTGGGGATTTTACGCAACGCCCGGCAAAAATCAAACCTGTTTATTATTCCAACCATTATTTTTATTTTCTGCCTGTTTAGTTTTATCGCTAAAAAGCCCGTTATTCCTATCCAGGGATTGCCCACTGAAATCTCCCTTTCTCTTGGATCAACTTTAAAAGTAGGCCTTCAGAGTCTCAAAGAAAGATTTTTATTCGGCTCAGGCCCGGGAAATTTTTCTTATCCCTTTCTTAAATATCGCCAGCCCATGGGCGAACTTTCCAGCCTGGTCTTTAACCAGGGAACAAGCTACGCGAGCACGCTATTCGCTACCGGCGGCCTCGTCACAAGTTTGAGCCTTTTATTTCTCATTATTACCATGGGTCGTTACGCCGGCACCAATGTTTATAAGACGTTTTTTGACAAAACGCACAGCCTGAAAAAACAGGGCAAAGAAGATCAGGGAGAGCGGCTAATTACCCCGGCCTCGCTTCTCTGGCTTTTTATTACCCTGCTTTTATTCTTCACCGCCCCGTCCCTGTCCCTTTTGTTTGTTTGGTGGCTCGCTTTCGCCTTAATTGACGCGTTAAGCAGTAAGAGTAATGTTATAAAAATCGATCGTAAAAAGTCGCGCGTCTCGCTTCTCGCTGAAAGAATAGGCATGCGCGGCCCGGCTGTTAAAAAGCAGGAAATTCCCAGAACTTCTCTTATTATCTCGCTCATGTTCGTCGGTATTATTACCGGCTTTATCGCCATAGTCTATGTCCTGGGCCAGAAATTCGCCGCTTCAGTTTACTTTCAAAAAGCCATGACCGAAAGTCAAAAACAAAACCCCGACGCTCAAAAAATCAGCCAGCAAATCAGCCGGGCTGTCTATTACAACCAGCGCCGCGACTCTTACTTCCTGGCCTTGTCCGACACCTATTTTTATCTGGCCAATCAAAGAATAAAGGAAAAAGGAGAGAATATAAACGATGAAGACCGCTCATATATCTGGGAAGCGGTATCCCAAAGCATTCAAGCCTCCAGTTCAGCTATCGCTGTTAATAAAAATAATGCCAATAATTACTCAAAACTGGCCGCTATGTATCAAAGCATCATTGGTCTGGTTAACGGGGCGGATCAGCCGGCCCTGGAAAATTACGAAAAAGCCCTGGCCTTAAATCCGACCGATTCCTTAATTCATAATCAAATCGCGCGAATTTATCTTGCCCGCTATGACCTGGAGGTGATAAGCCAGGTTCAGAAAAATAAGGGGAAAATAAGTCAAATTCCCGACTCAGCCAGGGATAATTTAAAAAGAGCCAAAGAAACCGTGCAAAAATCGCTCCAAAACAACCCGGCTGATCCAACCAGCCGTTTACTGCTTGCCAGCATTTTCGAACTGGAAGGCGATCTTAAAGGAGCTATTCAAGTGTCTGAAGAAACCCTGCGCACTCTTGGAGGAAATGCCAATACCAGCCTAGCCCTGGCTCTGCTTTATTATAAAGATAAAAATTATGATAAAGCCACTAACGTTTTAGACGCGCTTGTAAAGCAATGGGAAGATTTTTCCGACGCCCGCTATATACTTGGTCTTTGCTATGCCCAAAAAAGAGACGCGAGTAAAGCGCTTGAGCAATTTAGAAAAATCCAGGAATTAAACCCGGATAATCAAGAAATAAAAGAAATAATAACAAATCTGCAAGCCGGTAATTTTAGTTTTCTTGGAACCGCGGGAAAAGATAAAATACAAGAAGTTCAAGAGGGGATTGAAGACAGCCAAAGGCAAAAAGACGAGCTTGAAAATAACATCCTGGAAAACCAGGAATCTAATGAAAACCAGCCGCGACCGTAAAACAAAAATAATTATCCAGCTGACAAGAGCCGCTCTTATTATTTGTTCGGTCATCTTTTTATCCGGTTGTCTTGACGCCGGACTGGAAATGGCCGCCAGAAGACAACAAAAAAACAACCAGAATAATCCCGGGCCGGAAAACGTCCAGGCTGAATTAGCCGAGGTCGACCCGGAACAAACTCAAACGCAAGAGAGTAATTTTAATAAACAGGAAGTAG
>JAHKAQ010000050.1 GCA_018825765.1 Patescibacteria group bacterium | reverse complement strand
AAGAGGATTTGCAGGTGGTTTTTAGGGAAATGAGCCTGGAGGAGGCGAGAAAAAAAGGAGCGGAAGGGGTTTTTGACGACCGGTATAAGGAAAAAGTAAAAGTGTATTCTATCGGAGATCGGTCGAAAGAGATTTGCGGCGGACCTCATGTTAAAAGGACCGGGGAGCTTGGAAAGTTTAAAATAGTAAAACAGGAAAGCAGTGGCGCCGGAGTAAGAAGAATAAAAGCGGTTATTAAAGAATAAATGAACGAAAGAGATAAAAAAATAAAAAAATATTTAGAAGAGAGAAACAAGGCGTTAAAGCAAAGAAAGGGAGCGGCATCTTTGATAAAAAAGAAAAGAAATTACGCGGTTGATGAATTGCCGGAAAGAAAAGCGGTGGGAAAGATTTTGAAGTTCGCGTGGGGGGTATTGGGTAAAAAATTTAAGAGAGTTAAGACAGATAAAAAATTCAGGGGAAAGGAGTATGAAAAAAGAAAACAGGTTTTAAAAAAAGTAACAGGAGATAAAAACAAGGATAAGCTGGCCGGATTATTAAGCAAGGGGATCGATGGCTGTATTTTTCTTATTTTGTTTTTAATGCCGCTCGCGATTTTTCCTTTAACGCCTAACCCGACAGAGTTTATCAAACAAATTATTCTTGTTTTATTTACTGGACTGGGAGTGCTTTTCTGGCTGGGTAAAATGATTCTTCAAGATAAGGTAAGAATAAGAAGGAGTTTTCTTTTAATTCCGGTTATAGTCTTTGTGATAGCTTACGCGTTAAGCGGGATTTTTTCTGTTTATCCCTACATAAGCGTTTGGGGAAGCTTTGGCAAGGAATGGTCGTCGCTTGTTAGTTTAATTGCTTTGGTGTTTTTCTTTTTGCTTGTTTCTAATAATGTTAATTCGGCGAAAAAGGCGAAACAAATGCTCTGGGTTTTTCTTTTTTCCAGTTTTTTGGCCGCGATTTACGCGGCTTTGCAGTTTCAGGGTCTGCACGTGATTGAATTTGGTAAACTGGAGAACCGTTTGATCAACACAGTGGGAACTACTTATTCAAGCGCGGTCTATTTTTGCGCTCTGGCTATACTTGCTTCGGGTTTGTCGGTTTTTTCGAAAAAAAAGCTGGAGTTTTTTTCTTATTTTGTTTTTGTTTTGGGATTTCTCTGGTTTTTATCCTTTTGTTATTTTAAAAGTTTATGGTTGCTTTTTGTCTTCGCCGCGGGCTTGATGCTGGCTATTGGTATCGCTGAGAGGAAAGTAAGGGCGCAAGGCTGTGTTTTCGCCGCAGGGCTTGTTTTTTCTTTTTCTTTATTTAGTTTTTTAGTGGGGAAGCCAATTTTTGACACGGGAACAGCTCCGACAGAAATGATGCTCGGGGCTAAGAAATCGGCTGAAGTCGCTATAAAATCCATAAAAGAAAATCCTTTTTTGGGTTCAGGGCCAGGGACTTTTTTATATAATTACGAATTATATAAGCCGGATTTAGGACGTGTTTTTATAAGCGGCGCGGATTATCCGGTAAGTTATCTGGTTTTTCTGGGAGCTACGACCGGACTTTTGACTTTTATTTGCTATTTGTTCTTGTTGTTCGTGCTTTCCAGGTTTGTGGCGGCTAATGTAAGCTCAAAATTGTTGGGTAAAAAGGGGGACGGGGCGGTAAGCGCGCTGGGTGTTTTATGGCTTTTTCTCACGCTTTCAAGTTTTGTTTATTTGAACAGCATGCTGGTTTTTTTCCTGTGGTGGTTTGTTCTGGCGCTGATAGACATAAATCGTCCGAAAAAAATGATTTTTAAGGCGGGTTTTGACAAGAATAAAAAATCAGGCCGAATTGATTTTATGAGAATTTCTCTTATTGTTTCAATTTTGTTTGTTACTTATCTGGCTTGTTTTTCCGCGGTGATTTATATGTCGGGCAGGAGATTAAAAGCGGCTGTGTATTATCAGACGGGTTTGGATAAAAACGCGGAGAACAAAGATCTTAAAGGTATCGCCGCGGATATTAAAAAGGCCGGCGAACTGGATAAGACAAGTGATTTGTATCAACGAAATATAGCTGTTATATATTTTGCCCTGGCCAAGGAGAGAGTAAATGAACTGGGGAATAATTTTTCCGGGGAAGATTCGAAATATATTTCAGAAAATATGAGCCGGGCCGTGATTAGCGGCCAGCGGGCCATAGAATTGAACGCGCATGATTTTTTGAATTATAAAAATATGGGATGGCTTTATCATGAAATGGGAAATTTAGATCAGGGTTTTGGAGACAAGGCTCTCTCTTATTATCAAAAGGCGCTTGAACTCTCGCGTAATAACCCGGATCTTTATTATCAGATAGGAGATTTGTATTTAGACATGTATAATACCGTTGTAGAGAAAAATAAAGACAAGAAAATAGAATCTAATCCTGAACTTCGCGAATATCTTTTATCGGCCCGGGAAAATCTAGAGCGGGCGCTTGAGATAAATGAGTGGCATTTTGGCTCGAATATTCTTTTGGTGACGGTTTTTGAGCTTTTAGGCGAAGAAGATCAGGCTTTTGACAAGGCTTTAGAGAATTGGGAGCTGTTTAGCGGCAATGCTCAGGCGGGTTTTAGCCTGGCAGTTCAATATTACAGGAGAAATGAATACAGAAGAGCTCAAACTATATTAGAAGCGGTTTTAAAATCAAGACCTACTTATTCTAACGCCGGTTATTTGTTGGGTTTTTGTTTGGCCCAGATGGGTAAACTGGATCAGGCCCTGGATCAATTTGAAAAAATTCAGCTTAGGAATCCAAAAAATGAAGAATTGGCGAAAATTATTGATGATTTAAGAAAAGGCAGGGTGGATTTTTTAAAAACATGGGATCAGAAATAGGAGGGCAGGGCTTGAATTTTTAACTTAATTTTAAAAGCCGAGGAATCTTTGGATTTTATTTTATGTTATCTTTTTTAAGTAAAATTTTTAAAAGAAACAGGGGGAACACAGAATACGCGTTAGCTTTGGATATTGGCACGGAAATGGTAAAAGCGCTTATTTTCAGGATTGACGATGAAGAAGGGAAGGGGATAGTAACCGGAGTGGGCAAGGCGCGTCAGAATTTAGGAGATATGACCGGCGGGGCGGTGGCAGATATTTCCGGGGTAGTGAGGACTTGCGAGCACGCTATTTCTTTGGCTGAAGAGCAGGCTGGCGTTCAGCCGCAACAGTGCATAATTGGAATCGCCGGAGAATTGGTAAAGGGAACAACCAGCACGGTGCGTTATGAAAGAGTAAAGCCCAAGGTGAAAATTGACATGCCTGAACTTAAAGACATTGTTCAAAAGATTCAGTGGAAGGCGTTTGATAAGATAAGACAACAGTTGGCGTGGGAGACCGGGCAGAGCGAGATAGACGTGAGGTTAATCAACGCGGCTGTGGTTGACGTAAAAATTGACGGCTACCGGGTGACTAATCCTTTAGGATTTCAAGGCAGGGAAGTTTCGATCGCGGTTTTTAACGCTTACGCGCCTATGGTTCATTTAGGAGCGTTGCAAAGCATAGCTTCTGATTTAGGCTTGGATTTATTATCAATAGCGGCGGAGCCATACGCCGTGGCCCGTTGCATGGGGATTGACAACGCGTTGGAGTTTTCGGCTATTTTTATCGACGTGGGCGGAGGCACGACGGATCTAGCCGTGGTCAGAGAAGGAGGGATTGAGGGAGCGAAAATGTTCGCGCTGGGCGGCCGGGCGTTCACGAAAAAAATTTCAGCGGAATTGGGCGTTTCATTTGAAGAAGCGGAAAAAATAAAAATAAAGTATTCGGAGAATAATATAAGTTTGAACGTGGCCAGAAGAATCGAGGGGGCTTTGAAAAATGATTGCCAGGTGTGGCTTTCTGGAGTGGAATTATCTTTGGGGGAATTTTCCGCGGCTGAAGTTTTGCCGTTAAAGATTCTTTTATGCGGCGGCGGTTCAAAACTTCCCGGGATTACCAAGGCCCTGGAAAGCAGGAATTGGAGAAATGGTCTTGCTTTTGCCAAGAAACCCAGCATAGCTTTCATGTATCCCAGAGACGTGGTAAATATTACAGACAGGACAGGAAAGCTTACCCAGCCGGAAGATGTTACGCCCATGGGTTTGGCTAATTTGGTGCTTGATTTGGCTGGAGAGGAAAGGGTTATTTCTTCTATTTTGCGGCGGGCAGTGCGTATGATTCAATCATAAATGAATAAACACACGACAATTTATATTGAAGAGAACGAGGAAATTACCTCTATTGTGGAGCGGATAAAAAAAACGCCGGCTAATGAGATCGCTTTGGTAGTGCCGAGAAGATCTTTTTTGTCCCAGGGCATAGTAAACTTGAAGATATTGAAAAGCCAGTCTCAAAAAATGGGGAAAAAATTAATGCTGGTAACGCGGGATACTTTATGCAGGACTTTGGCGGAAAAGATAGGGTTAAGCACGGAGGAAAAACTTGACCAGGAGACTTTAAAGCGGACTCAAGTGGATACCTTAAAACCGCCGGAAGAAAGAAGCGCTGATTTAGAAGTGGAAAAACGGACAGTTTTTACAAAAACAATAAGGCCGCAGGTGGAATCGCGGGTAAGGGAAGATTTTTATAATAAAGTGGATGCGGGACCGTCTCAGTCTTTAGGGGCTGGAAACATGAAATCCTCGGTTGATGGTGTTTCGCCTTCGGCGCCCAGCGCGGTTGATCTAAGAAGCAGTCATGATTTGAAAAGAGCGGATTTGAATCAGGAGAATACTGTAAGCGAGCCGGTTTTTACGGGAAAGAAACTGCTGGACGACTATCCTCGAAGAAAAGAGTTGAAAGTAAAAGAGCGCTTGATTGATTTTTGGCAGAAATTATCAAATAAAATACAGGATAAAAAACAGGAAAAATTAAAGCAGGAACAAAAATTAATAAAGCCAATATTGCAAAGAGACGTTGGAATTAGAATGGGAGATGGGCAGAAGAGAGGGGAAGGAGACGCTTATGGAATAAAGAGCATAGCGCTTATTTCGGCTAAAAGTGTAAAATTTTTAGGTTTATTTTCAATAGTGCTTTTGGCCGCGGTTTTTTGGGTTTTGGCTTTGGTTTTGCCAAGAGCCGAGGTAGAGATCGTGCCCAAAAAGGAAAAAGTGATGGCTGATTTAAAATTAGAAACAGCGCTTGATTCAGTAAAAAATTCAAAGGATCAGGATGTTATCGAAGTGATTGAGTTTAGTGAGGAGATTACACAGGAACAGAAAGTCACAGCCGGCAAGCAAGAGGAAAACGCGGATTTTGACAGTAAACCAACCGGAATGATAACGGTAAAAAACGAGTATTCAACTTCACCGGAAATTTTGGTGACAGGGACTAGATTCGTGACCGGGGAAGGATTAGTTTTAAAGAGTTTGAAAGAAGTAAGAATTCCGGGTTTTACTAAAAAAAGCGGGGAAATTATTCCGGGCCGGGCGAACGTAGAGGTAGTGGCGGATAAACAAGGACAAGGGGTTTCGGCTTTTAGCGGGAAGCTGACTATTCCGGGCTTAAAGGATGATCCCAGATATGAGAAAATGTATGGAGAGATAGAAATTTCTTTGGGGATGGGAGCAAATATATCGACTGAGCTTGATTTTCAAAAAGCAAAAGAGCAAATCAGGGATAAATTGGCGGCGCAAAAACCGGGATATAAAGTGATTGAGGATTCATTGATTCTGGGGAAAGCAGAATGGGAAACTAGAAAAATAGCTGGCCAGGAGATTCAATATGAGGTTCAGGGAAAGGCCTCGGCAAAGATTTTGGCTTATCGCGAGGATGATCTTTTGGAAATTGTTGAGTATTTTTTAAATGATAAAGTGGCTCAAAATCAGAGATTGACAGGAAAACCGGAAATAGAGGTTTCGGGTTTTAATAAAGATAAGGAGCGGGGAAAAAATGAGATAAAGGTGCGCGCCTGGAGTTTTGGAGTGCGAGAAATGGATCAGGAAGCGTTAAAAAGTGATATTTTAGGCTTATCAGCCAAGGAGGCGGAGGAGAGGATAAACGGTTCCAGCCAGGTGGAAGGGGTTTCAATAAAATGCTGGCCGTTTTGGGTGCGGACCGTGCCTGAAAATGAAAACAGGGTTAAGATAAGGCTGGTATATTGACATACAGGGCAATATTTTGCTAATATCGCAATACCAAACAAGATAGAGGGGTTTAAAAAAATAGCGGAAAGCAGGGAGTAGAATAGGTATGCAGGGAAAAAAGTCTTTAATATTTAAGCGCCTCTTTTTATATTTATGGAGAAAGAATTAATAAAAATGGAGGGTGAGGTGGTTGAAGCTTTGCCCAATACTACTTTTAAGGTAAAACTGGAAAATGGGCATGAGATTTTGGCTCATATTTCCGGAAGAATGAGGGTTAATTATATTCGTCTCCTGCCTGGAGATAAGGTTTTGATTGAGATGAGTCCTTATGACCTCACTAAAGGGAGAATAAAACAGAGATTATGAAAGTAAACGCTTCAGTAAAAAAGATGTGCCGTGATTGCAAGATAGTCCGCAGAAAGGGGAGGGTTTACGTGATTTGTAAAAAGAATTTGAGGCACAAGCAGAGACAGGGATAGTTTTAATTTGATAATAATTCTGAATCATGCCGCGAATCGCCGGAGTAAATATACCAGAAGATAAAAGAATAGAAGTTGCTCTAACTTATATTTATGGTATTGGACGTTCATTAAGCAAGAAAATTTTGCAAGAGGTAAAAATAGATAGAGATACAAGGGCGGGCAAGCTTGATACTTCCCAGATTAGCGCGTTAAAGGATGAAATTGATAAAAACTACAGAATAGAGGGAGAATTGCGCCACGACGTTGTTTCTAATATTAAGCGTTTAAAGGATATTGGAGCTTATCGCGGCATGAGGCACATAAAAGGATTGCCGGTTCGCGGTCAGCAAACTAAAACTAACAGCAGGACGGTGCGGGGAAACGTGAGGAGGACTATGGGATCAGGGAAGAAAGCGGTGGAAAAGACATAAAGAGCAAGTCCTAATAAGTAATAATATTGATAATGGCAGAGACCATTAAACAAGATAAAGCAGTAAAAGACGCGAGTAAAAAGGCTAAACGAAGAGTGGTGCGCGGCCAGGCGCATATAAAGTGTTCATATAATAATACTATTGTAACCCTTACTGATTTGGCAGGCGGTGTTTTGGGATGGTCTACGGCTGGTTCCATGGGGTTTCGGGGAGCTAAGAAGGCAACGCCTTACGCGGCTACCATGGTTTCTTCTAAAGCAGTGGAAAACGTGGCGAGAACTGGATTAAAAGAAGTTGATGTTTTCATAAAAGGAGTAGGGTCGGGGAGAGAAGCGGCGATAAGAGCGCTAGGTAATAGCGGGCTGAAAGTAAGTTCGATAAAAGACGTAACGCCTGTGCCGCATAATGGCTGTCGGCCGCGAAAACCAAGGCGGGTTTAAAGATATATTAAATGATTTTTTATGTCAGTTTGTAAAAAATGCAGACGGGAGGGAGAAAAACTTTTTTTAAAAGGCGAGAGATGTCTTTTGCCTAAGTGCGCGATGGTGAAAAAGAATTATCCGCCGGGTCAGCATGGAAACAAAGGTCAAAGACGCTTAACCGAGTATGGCACGCAGCTTTTGGTAAAGCAAAGAATAAAAAATATTTACGGATTAAGCGAAAGGCAATTGAGGAATTATTTTGGCAAAGTAAAGAGCAAGCAGGGAGATGTGGGGGAATTACTTTTGGAAAAGCTGGAAATGAGGCTGGATAACGCGGTTTTTCGTTCAGGTTTGGCTGATTCGAGAAATCAGGCAAGACAAATGGTGGGTCATGGTTTTTTTAAGGTAAACGGACGAAAGGTTGATATTGCTTCTTTTAACGTAAGAACAGGAGATGAGATTGAAATAAAACAAGGCAAATTAAAAAAGAAATTGATAAAAGATAAATTAAAAAAGGTGGAAAAAGCGGATAGTCCGGCTGACTGGATTGTCTGGGATCCGGCTAAGGGGATGATAAAAGTAATAGACAGGCCTGATACGGACAAGCTTGAAGAGAAGAAGAAAGTGCAGATGGTAATAGAGTATTACAGTAGATAAAATACAAGTTTTAAACGTAATTTTTTAAAATATATTATGGAAAAAATAGCATTACCTCAAGAGCCGAAGTATATAAAGGGAGATGATTTTGAAGCGGTTTTTGAAGTGAAAGGATGTTATCCCGGGTATGGGAATACTTTGGGCAACGCTTTGCGAAGAGTTCTTCTTTCCAGTTTATCAGGATACGCGGTAACAAAGGTGAAAATTTCCGGAGTTGACCATGAATTTACTACTATCCCCGGAGTAAAGGAGAATGTAATTCAGGTTATCCTAAATATCAGAAACTTGCGGTTTAAGATGCATAAAGACGAGGCGGTTAAGATAAAATTAAAGGCGAGTGGGGCGAAAGAGGTAAAGGCTAAAGAAATAAAGGCTCCATCCAGTATTGAAATCGTGAATCCGGAAGCGGTAATCGCCACCCTGACTGACGCTAAAGCAAAATTGGAAATGGAGCTTACAGTGGAAAAAGGAATTGGGTATCTGCCCACGGAAGAAAGAGAAGAAGAGGTAAAAGAACTGGGAGTTGTGAGTATTGACGCTTTGTTCACGCCAATAAAGAAAGTGAACTATAAAGTGGAAAATATGCGGGTGGGGAAAAGAACAGATTTTGATAAATTAACGATTGAAATACAGACTGACGGAAGTATAAAACCTGAAGAGGCTTTTATTGAAGCTTCAAAAATTCTCATAAAACAGTTTGCTGTTTTAGCTAAAGCAAGCCAGGGAGAGCTTATCGCGGAAGTTGACAAAGAACTGGAGAAGCGTGAAGGCAGGGAAATCAGGAAAGAAGAGAAAAGAGAGAGCGAGGAGCAAAAGAAGCGGATAAAAGCCCAAAAAATTGAGAATGAGCTTGAAATAAAAGAATTAAATTTACCGCCAAGAGTTGTGGTTATTTTGGAGGAAAATAATATAAAGACTTTGGGAGATATAGGGGGAGTAACAGAAGAGGAATTGAACAATCTGGAAGGGCTAGGCGAAAAGGGAATAAAAGAAATAAAAAAAGCTATTGGATCTCATGGTTTGGTTTTGGGAGGGTAATTTTTATTAGAGCTTATGAAGCATTTAAATAAGGGAAGAACTTTAGGAAGACCCAGGGAGCAGAGAAGAGCGCTGCTTAACAGTCTTTTTTCTTCGCTTGTTTTGCATAAAAGAATTGAGGTAACTTT
>JAHKAQ010000049.1 GCA_018825765.1 Patescibacteria group bacterium | reverse complement strand
GGTAAAATGGGGAATTGAATTTCCTTTTGATAAAAAACAGAGAGTGTATGTTTGGGCTGACGCTTTGACGAATTATATTACCGCTCTAGATTACGGTGATAAAGGGAGCAGGGCTGAACTTATGCGAAAGTTTTGGCCAATTGACGCGCATATTATCGGCAAAGATATTTTAAAATTTCACGCGATTTACTGGCCGGCTATGCTTTTGTCTTTGGGACTTAAACTTCCAAAGAAGATTTTTGTGCACGGTTTTTTTACGATTGAGGGAGAAAAAATGAGTAAAACCATTGGTAACGTGATAGACCCGGGGGATTTGGTGAAAAAATGGGGCGCGGACGCCACCCGGTATTTGTTGTTAAATCAGTTTCCGTCGCAAGAGGACGGGGACATATCAATAAGACGGCTGGAGGCGCAGTATGAGGCTGATCTAGCCAATGATTTGGGAAATTTGCTGCAGCGGACCCTGGTGATGATGAATAAATATAAGGTGCCGGCGGTGGAATGCGAGGGAAACCCGTATAACCAGGAGGTTCATAATCAGTTTAGCGCGCGCTGTCCCAATGCTTACAGCTTTTCCAACAAGGAGCTTTTGGATTATCTGGATGATTTTAGAATAATGGAGGCGCTGGGTATAATAAAAGAAGTGATAAGCGGGGGTAATAAATATATTGAAAAAGAAAAACCATGGGAGTTGGCCAAAAAGGATAAGGAGCAATGTAAATACGTGCTTCAAGGTTTGTATAACAGGTTGGCGCTTATCGCCATGCTTATTGAGCCATTTATGCCGGGTGTTTCGGTTGAAATGAAAAGACAATTAAAAGAAATGAGGCCTGAACCGATGTTTCATAAACAGTCTGGAAAATAATAGTTATGGATTCGACAAAGATTAAGATTATTGATTCTCACGCTCACTTAAATTTTGAGGCTTTTAACAAGGACAGGGATAAAGTAATTGAGGATTCGCACAAAAAAGGAGTGGGAATGATAAATGTTGGATCGGCTTTTGATACCAGCCGAAAAGCGGTTGAGATAGCTCAAGATTACAGTCGCGGGATCTGGGCGGCTATCGGTGTTCATCCAATTCATGTTTTGGACGAGGATTTTAGCCAGGAGGCTATGCGGGATTTAGCTTGTAACAACGAGCGGGTGGTGGCTATCGGCGAGACTGGTCTGGATTATTTTCACCTGAACAGTAAGAAGGGTCGGCTCAAAACGGTTGCTAAAGCCGGCCAGGTAGAAAAAATAAAGGACAAACAGAAAAAGGTTTTGCTTTCGCATTTGAAGTTAGCGCGAACGCTTGACCTGCCTTTGATTTTTCATTGTAGATGTGACAAAAATATGGACGCGCATTACGATATGTTAGAAGTATTGGAAGAATTTTCGGTCGAGCATAATGACTTTTTCTTGAAAGGTGTGATGCATTGCTATACAGGAAATGAAGAATTCGCGAAAATTTATTTGAAGCTGGGGCTTTATTTGGGGTGGACCGGTATTATTACTTTTTCTTCGGATTACGATGAAATAATAAGACAAGTTCCTTTAGAGAGAATATTGATAGAAACTGATTGTCCATATCTTAGTCCTGAAATCAGGCGGGGAGAGAGGAACGTGCCGGCTAACGTATGGCATGTGGCTGGTAAAATCGCTCAAGTAAAAGGCGAGCGGCTGGGGAGGGTTATAAAACAGACTAGAGAGAATGCCAGGAATTTATTTGGGCTTGATGTTTAATAATTTGGATAAGAGATAAAGATGAATAAAGGGGTAATTTTAGTTTTGGCGGTTTTAGTTTTGGTATTTTTTACTGTTTACAGGCTGGTGAATTTAAGGCAAAGCGGTTATTTTGAGAATAAACAGGAGAAAATTGAGCTGAATGATGACTTAGCTTACGTTTTCGTGGGGGAAGGTTGCGGCGGTTGCGAGCAAGTGCTTAGCGAGATAGACAGAAGGAATCTGGACGATGATTTGGCAATCGAGGTTTTGGAAGTCTTTAACAATACAGAAAATCAGAAGTTTTACAGGGAGGCTTTTAACCGATGCGGCAAAGAAATGAACGGGCAAATTTCAGTGCCGGTGTTATATTATGGCGGGCAGTGTTTTGATGGCGGCAAAGATGAGATAATAAATAAGCTTGAGGAAGTAAAAACAGGCGGAAAAAATAAATAGTGTGAAGTTTTGGCCGCGGTGGCGGAATTGGC
>JAHKAQ010000048.1 GCA_018825765.1 Patescibacteria group bacterium | reverse complement strand
CATATTTTTCACGAAACTTGCCACGATATTATCCGCCGGCGTGTGCGCGTTCATAAAATTCACGCCTAAATTCCTGGCCGCATCCACCACCACAAAAGAATTAGACGCGTGCACCCCTCTGGCTACCTCGGAAATTCTTTTTTTCAAAACACCTTCAGCAATATTTACCGGCACGCCGTATTTTTCCAAAATATCAGCCTGCATATGCATCACGTCATCCAATCCCTGCAAGGCCGCGCCCACCGGATGATGATTAAATACCAAATCAATCCCAAGCTCCTTGGCCATTAAAATCTCCCCGCTTGTCGCGTCAATTCCGGCTAATATTTTTTTTATCTCTTTTTTCCCGCCGTCAAAATGAATTCGCGTGTCTGAATAAGGATTAATTAAACGCTCTTTATCAAATATATTTTTTCTTTTTTTATCCAGCTTGTTATATTTTTTTTTCACTTCCCTTAAATGTTCCCTTATTTCCTTAGCGCTTCGAAAATCCGCCTTTATTCCTTCCTTAATCGCCAGTTGATAAATTTGCTTGATATTCATAAGTAAAAACCTAAATTATTATAAATCTTGTGCCGAACAGACTTTCGCCACAAAATTTTCCTTCCTACTAACCTATCAAATCAGGCCGCCGCGGGCAAGCCGCGCCAAGCTCCAAACCGACTATTATAACGCTATCAGTAAACAGATTTTACGATAAAAAATTTCCGATTTTTCTAACATGGGTCTGTTGCCAAATAGCATTTCTACTGCAATTTGGCAACAGACCCAACATAGATCTCGCGCCTTATATGTCAATCTCCCCACACCTCCCGCCACTTATATCTTCTCGCGTATTTAGCCGGCTTTTCCTCTTGTTTGGGCTCGCAAACACGCGCTGGAATTAACCCGCTGTTTTTTATCCGCAATCTGTGCGCTCTTAAGGTGCCGAAATCCTGACTTTCTAAAACTTCAAAAGCCTCTCCGCCTTTTTCAAAAAAATCACTTTCCGAAACAGCCCGGGTTACCGCGAAGTAATCAGCCTCAAGACATGGAGCGCTATAACGCAATCTTCGCCCGTCCTTATCCTCGCTATAAGTCAACAAATACACCAGCGCCCGATAATATTTGGGCGGACCCCAGACAAAAACAGTTTCCTTCTGGCATCTCGAGCCAATCCAGCCAGTTATCAAACTCTCCTGTAAAAGCGTCACTCTTATATCCTCTTTTAAAACCAAATCGCGCGAAAAATATTTTGGCTCATCTGTGTGCGCGGCCAGCTGTTCCTCAAAGCGCGAAAAATTATAATAAATATTCAATCCAGCCAGCGTTAAACCCAAAAACAAAACCGCGCCGTAACGGCTGACAAATTTCATCCCTCTAAATTTCCAAATTTTACCCGACAAAAAAACAGCTAGTCTGCCCAGATTAACAAGCCACAATCCCATAATCACAAACGCCGCCGGCAAAGTAGTCAGAAGAAAACGCGGCGGAAACTTAAACGCCACCGGCAGAAAACCAAAAAACACAATCCCTAAAAGAAAAAAGTTCAACGCCAAAAAATCCAATTTATCTAACTGATCTCTTTTTATGTTCCCGGCCCTTAAAATAGAAATTATCCCAAACATTATAAACAATACCCCGCCGATAAAAAATATCCACGCCGCGACCGTCCACCCCAAACGTTCACGACACAGCTTGTCACAATCAATATCAATCATTCTGCCGTCCCTAAATAAATCCACGCTGATAATATCCGTATTCTGATTTCCCGTAATTATTAAAAAATATCCCTGGCTGTATTCAGCCAAATTCCTGAAAAACTTTTCCGCTAAATTTTTATCCTGTTTTTCTGTTTTTTCAGTTAACGCGCTAAAAAATTCCCTGGTATTATCCCCCCGGGTTAAACATTCATTTATAATCATCGGCCCGGTGAGAACAAAAATCAATCCCGAAGCCAGAATCCAATGCCCGAACCAAAACCCGAATTTCAACTTCTTTTTCTGTTGTTTAAAAACCGCTATTTTCCAGATAAAGAAAACCAAAACCAAAACTGGCGCGGCCGCGAAAGCCAAAAAATGAAGCTGAACGCAAATCGCCAGACAAATCGCCGCCGCGTATAAAAATAAAAATTCAAAATCCTGCTT
>JAHKAQ010000047.1 GCA_018825765.1 Patescibacteria group bacterium | reverse complement strand
CTTATTTCGGATTTCATTGCCCGAAGCTCAAGCCGCAAGTTCAGAGAGCAAGCTCAAGATTTTAATTTTTTCTATAATGAACAAATTTTTCCCTTTGATCACGGGAGACCAGCTTACAAAAGAATCTATTTTATAAAAAAAGACGAAAGACTCAAAAATCTTCCCTTAAAGCAGGAGCCTTTGGATAATCAACTGATTTTAGAAGCCATCGCCAAAGCCATGAGCCTCTTGACTAAAATCCACAGCGCCAAAACCCAGCAGATCGTGATAAAGCGCGAAAATATTAAAAACTTAAGTCAAAACGTCCACAAAAAAGAACAGGAACTTTTTGAAATAAAAACCTCTCTTCGCTGGAAAGTGCCCAATTATCTTTACAAACTTTACAAAGGAAAAATCAAAAAATTTATCCCCAAAGCCGCCTTTAGGCTGGCCTCGCCGCTTACCGGCTACCTGAAAAGCCTGGGACAAAAAAGCCGCTTCAAAAATATCGCCGACCCCAAAGCTGTTCAGGGGCTGAATTTTAAAAAAATAAATAATATTCGCTTTAAGCTCGCCCCAAGACCGCGAGTCTCAATCATTATTCCGGTGTTTAACCAATGGCAGTTCACTTACCATTGTCTTAGAAGTCTAAAAGCGGTTACAAGAGAAATTTCCACCGAAATTATAATTGTCGACAACGGATCAACCGACCAGACTTCAAAACTTTTTTCCCAAAAAATTAAAAATGTAAAGTATTTGAGAAATAAGAAAAATCCGGGCTTTGTCCGCGGTTGCAACCAGGGAGCGGCCGCGGCTAAAGGGGAATTTCTGGTGTTTTTAAACAACGATACCCAGGCGCTCCCTGGCTGGCTTGAGGCGCTTATAAAAACTTTTGAAATGAATAAATCCGCCGGCCTGGTCGGTTCAAAGCTTATCTATCCTGACGGCCGTCTGCAGGAATCAGGCGGCATCGTTTATAAAAATAAGGCCGCGGCTAATTTCGGCCGCCGGGAAAATCCTGATAACTATGAGTTTAACTATTTAAAAGAGGCGGATTATTGTTCCGGCGCCTCAATAATGATCAAAAAAAAGCTTTTTCAAGAACTGGGCGGATTCGATAAGCGCTACGCCCCGGCCTATTTTGAAGACACGGATCTGGCCATGAAAGTCCGGCGCGCCGGCAAAAAGGTTTTTTATCAGCCTTTGTCCGAAGTTGTTCACTTTGAAGGCGTGACCGCCGGCACTGACACGGATAAAGGGTTTAAAAAATACCAGAAAATAAACAAAGATAAATTTTTCAAGCGCTGGCAAAAGATCTTAGATAAGGAGAATTCAGCCAGCTATCAGGATGAAGTTTTTTTAGCCCGCGACCGCTCAAAAAACAAAAAAGTGATTCTCTTTATCGATTACATGGTTCCGGCTTATGACAAAGAGGCCGGCCATTTCATTGTTTTTCATTATCTTAAAATTTTAAAAAAACTCGGCCATAAAATCATTTTCTGGCCTCATAATCTGGCCAGAATCGAGCCTTACACCCAGGAACTTCAGCAGTTAGGCATTGAAACAGTTTACGGTAATGTGTCTTTTAAAAATTTTATTCAGCAATCCGGCCGCTTTATTGACTTTTCTTTTATTTCCCGGCCCCAGGTGGCAGAAGAATTTATTGATCCAATCAAAAAATACACTGATTCCAAAATAATTTATTTAGCCCATGATCTGCATTTCTTAAGAAAAGAGCGGGAAGTAAAAATCACAAAAAACAGAAAAGCCGGACAATTAAACAAAAAAGAAAAGCAAAAGGAAATAAGAATAATGGAAAAAGCTCATGTCTCGCTTTTTTTCAGCGGCAAAGAAGTAAAAATTTTAAGAAAACAGGCGCCTCAAATTACAGCCCAAACCATTCCCTGGATCCAGCCCGCGAACGCGCCGCCGGACTTTGATTATTCCCGGCCCAGAAGCGGCGTTTTTTTCGTAGGAAGCAAACACCCGCCCAACATCGACGGCATAAAATGGTTTTATGAAAAAGTCTGGCCGCTTGTTAAAAAAAACAATCCGGATATAGTCGTAAAAGTCGCGGGCAACGGTCTGGATAAAGCGCTCTCCGGCCTCGCGTCAAAAAATTTCCAGATTCTGGGCTTTGTGAAAGACCTGGACCCGTTTTTCAAATCAAGTAAAATTTTTATCTCGCCGCTTCGCTATGGCGCCGGTATTAAGGGAAAAATCCTCCTGGCTATGAGCTATGGCCTGCCTGTCGTTACTACCTCGATCGGCGCCGAAGGTATCGGCTTAAAAAACAATAAATCAGCGCTTATCGCCGACTCGCCCCAAGAGTTCGCCGAAAAAATAAAACGCCTCTATACCGACCAGGAATTATGGAAAAAGGTCTCAAAAAATTCATTGGCGCTTATTCGGGAAAATTACTCCGAAAAAAAAGCGCAAGAGAGGATAAGGGAAATTTTAAAAAACAAATAAAAGCCATTATTTCTTTCTATTTAAATTGAACTTCAGTAAACTCTTATCCTTTATCACTCTTTGGCGCTGAATCGTAAACCTGTGCCTCAAAACATGAGGCAGGGACCATTTAAAGTTCGCCCAGATTTTTATCACGCCCCAAACAGAAATCCGCCTGGAGCTGTCTTGGGCGAAAATCCGTCCGGCTAATCCCAAATATCTTAATAAAACCAGTCGAAAAACATTTCTTAACTGGTAATTTTTTACGATAGTTTTTAAATAATTGGCCTGAATCAAATAATTCTTCCAGGCCTGGCCCTTATCTTTAGCTGTTCCGGAATGTTTATGATAAACCACGGCCCCGGGCGCGCTGTAAATCTTATAGCCCAAAAGCCGCGCCCGGATTGACCAGTCAATATCTTCATAATAACCGTAATAATTATTATCCAGCGGCCCGACAGTTTTTTCAAAAACCAGCCGCCGCGCCAGCGCCGCGCCAAAACTCGCGCCCAGGACCTCTTCGACCCTGTCAAACTGCCCAATATCTATTTCGCCGTGCCCGCGATTAAAAGCTGATCCATTTTTATCAATCCCTATTCCCGCCGCGTCCAAAATTCTTCCCGGCTCTTTGTATCTTTTGAATCCCGCCGCCTTTTTTTGCCTCCGCGCCAAATAAATTTTTGGCGCGATCGCCGCCAGCATATATTCTCCCTTGTCGCGCGCCACTTTTAGCATTTGTTCTACCGCGTCCGGCGAAAGCCTGGTGTCGTTGTTTAAAAACAGGATATATTCTCCCGAGGTTGTCCTGACTGCCAGATTATTCGCTTTTGAGAAAAATAAATTCTTCCCGGCCTCGATTAAATTTACCTTGGAATAATTTCTTTTTATATAATCCGCCGAGCCGTCGCTTGAACCGTTATCCACAATCGTGACCTTTATCTTTCTATAACTCTGGCGCTTTAGCGAGTTTAATAATTTCTTTAAATATTTTTTCCCGTTGTAGTTTACAATAATCACGTCCACCCAGCCTTTCTTATTACCGCGGCCTCGCGCTATTTGTTTTTGGACTTTATTTTTTGACTCGTCCAAAGCCTTCCTGATAATATTCTCATATTGCGCTCCGGCTTCATTCCATAAAAACCGCTTGCTGTTTTTCTTTGCCCGCCGGCTCATTTCCTTCCTTTTTGTTTCATCTTCAATAAGCAGTTTTATCTTCTCTTTAAAGTCAGCGCGATTTTTTACCAAATAACCCGCGCCTTTCCCTAATACTTCTTTGTGCGCGCCCGCGTCATAAACTACAGCCGGCAAGCTAAAACTGCCGGCTTCAATAAGCGGCAAATTAAAGCCTTCCCATTTGGAAGCGCTTACATAAATATCCGCGCTGGCGTAAGCCAGAGCGATTTCCTTTTTTGAGGCCGAAACAAGAGGAATAATACCTGCCTTCTCCAGCCGCTCCCTGTCTTCTTCATCACCAAACCCGGCCATGACAAGCCGTAAATTTTTCTCTTTTGTCTTCAGCTCCTGATAAATTTCCGTTAATTCCTCAACTCCCTTGTATGGTTGGGCCTCATGCTTAAGACGGCCCACGTAAAGCATTGTTAAATCAGAAGAAAAAAGCCCGATTTTTTTTCTAAAATTTTCAATCTCTTTTTTTTCAGGCTGTTCGTAATTATTCCCGCCGTTATAAATAACAGTCTGTTTTCTACGCGAATTTTCCGGAATAAGCGAACGAATAAATTTTGAAACACAAATTATCCTGGCCGCTTTGGGAAAATAACGATAATTTTGCATATATTTTATATAGCCAAACCCGGCCTTTTTCCACAAAACAAATCCCTGGGTTGAACTCACGCCGTGATCCACCGCGATTACCGGTGAAGTCATCACTTGAGTCGCCGCGTAAAACGGATAAGATTCCGCGATCCATAAGTCAATCTCCTCGTAATCCAGGCGCTTGAGCAATCTCTTTATTTGCCGTTGATTTTTTATCGGATTGCGCGCTAAATCCGCCTTAAGTTCAATAATCTTATAATTAGTTTTTTTATAAGTCCTGTCCGCCCGAAGACAAAACACGGTCACCTTAAATCCCTGCCGCGCTAAATAATCCGCGGTTTTATGCGCCACCAGATCCACCCCAAAACCGCTAAGCATTCGCTCGGTCAAAAAGCCGATTTTTATTTTTTCTCTCATGCAACCATTTTAGCAGGAGAGCTCAAGAGCGTAAACATAAAAAATAAAAATAAACCCCTGCCTGTCCTTAAATAGTTCGTAATTTTTCGAATAAAACGCTTCATAAATCGTCAAGATACTTTATCCATTTTAATTTTTAGACTACAATATTATTAAATCTTAACCTTAAATAAATCTTCATGAAAATCCTTGTCACTGGAGGCGCGGGGTTTATTGGTTCTCATATTGTTAAAAAATTATCCGAGCGGGGAGATAAGCCGGTTATTGTAGATAATTTCAACAACTACTATGATCCGCTCTTAAAAAAAGATCGCGTCCAGCAGTTTTTAAGTGAGTGCAAATTCACTGTCTACACTGGCGACATCTGCGACAAAAAGCTCATGAATCAGGTCTTTAAAAAGGAAAAAATTGACAAAGTTATTCATCTGGCCGCCATGGCCGGCGTCAGAAATTCCATCAAAGACCCCCTGCTTTATCAGAGAATCAATGTGCTGGGCACCACCGGTCTTTTAGAATTAAGCGTTAAGCATAAAATTAAAAGCTTTGTTTACGCTTCCTCCTCTTCAGTCTACGGCGGCAATAAAAAAACTCCTTTTTCTGAAAACGACAACGTGAATAATCCTATCTCGCCCTACGCGGCCAGCAAGAAATCAACCGAACTCATCGCCCATGTTTTTAATCATCTTTACGGCCTGCCCGTGATTGGCCTGCGCTACTTTACGGTTTACGGCCCCTGGGGACGGCCGGATATGGCGCTTTTTAAATTCACCAGAAATATTCTTAAAAACAAACCCATCGAGGTCTATAATTACGGCAAGATGACCAGAAACTTCACTTATATTGATGATGTTGTTAGTGGCACCCTTATAGCTCTCGATGCCGATTTAAAATATGAAATCTTAAATATTGGCGGAGACAGAGAAGAAAAGCTTACAAGCTTCATTAAAATAATTGAAAACTGCCTAAAGATAAAAGCCAGGCAAAAATTACTGCCAATGCAACCCGGTGAAGTGCCAAATACCATCGCCGACATCCGAAAAATTAAAAAATTAGGCTGGGAGCCCGCGACCAAAATTGAGCAGGGAATAAAAAACTTTATTGAATGGTATCAAAGTTATTATGGCTGAACAAAAATTTTCCAGGATTAAAAAACATTTAGCGCTTGTTATAGCGCTGTGTTTTTATACGACGCTTGCCGCTTATTTATTTAAATTTTTTCGCTTCTACCTCAATCCGGACGGTGTTTCATATATTTCCATCGCTCAAAAATATCTGGCCGGACATTTCGAGCAAGCTGTTAACGGCCATTGGAGCCCGCTCTTATCCTGGCTTATGATTCCCTTTATTTTTTCCGGCACAGATTCGCTTGTTGCTTCAAAGCTTGTGATTTTACTTTCTGGAGGAGCGGCGGTGATCGGCGTCTATCTTTTAGCCCAAAGACTGGCGCTTAAAAAAACAATTAAGTTTCTCTTTCCTGTCATCCTCGCGCCTTTTATTTTAAAATTCGCTTATCACGCCATCACCCCGGATATCCTCACTGTCGCTATTCTGCTCTTTTATCTTGCTCTGATCTCTGGCGATTCGTATCTTAAGAAAAGATCTAAAACGCCGGTAATTATTGGCGCCCTGGGCGCCCTGGCTTTTTTAGCCAAAGCCTATAATTTTTATTTTTTCCTGGCCCACTTCATCCTTGTAAATATTATCTACATTTTCCCGGTAAGAAATAATCCTTCAAAAAAAAGAATAATCCTTCGAAATCTTACCCGGGGACTGCTTGTTTTCCTGGCAATAAGCGGGGTCTGGATAGCTGTTATCAGCTTTAAATATAATCGGCCTCTTATCAGCACGGCCATCCGCTATAATCTGGCCATTCTCAAGCCAGGTTCCAATTCCCTGGAACAGCACCCCTTCAATTATTCAGGCTTTACTGCCCCTAAAGATCAATATTCCATAAGCAGCTGGGACGACCCTTCTTATTACGAACTTGCGGCCTGGAATTTTTTTGAATCAAAAGAAAATTTTGTTCATGAATTAAAACTGATCAAAAGAAACTTGCTTTACTTTCCTGTAATTGTGCTTATTGAGTTTGCCGCTGTTTTTTTCCTGACTTTATTTTTCATCGCTCGATCCTATAAAAAAGAACCGCTAAAACATCAAGCTGAAATTCCAGTTTTTACCGCCGCCTATCTTTATCCGGCCGGCTATCTCCTGCTTCTTATTTACGAAAGATACGTCTGGCTGTCTATTGTCTTAATTATTATGCTGGCTGGTTTTTGCTTAACAAAGCTTATGAGCGCAAAGTTTTCTAGTAGCGCCGCCCGGGCCGTCATTTTATCCGGATTTACTGCTTTAATCCTGGCTTCTCCGGTTAAATATTTCCGCGATCCAGCTCATAAATACGAATACCGAGATATTTACGGACTGGCCAGCGCGCTTAAACAATTCAAAATTCAAGGCAGACTAGCCTCAAACAAAGATACTGGCCAAAACAGCCTTTTCCTGGCTTATTACCTCGATTCTCAATACTTTGGGCCTTCCAATGAAAATATGGAAGATAATCCCGGTCTGCTCCACGAAAAATTAAAAGAATTTAATATTGATTATTACCTGGTTTGGGGGAAAACAGAGTTCGAGTTTTTAAAAACCTGCCCGGAAGTCACCGCCCAAAGTCTTGAAGGATTTAAAGCTTACGACTTAAGAAAAATCAAATAAGCCTATTTGGCAACAAACCCTATAATTTAGAATAAATTTCCTCATAGTATCTCTTGGCGATTATTTTCCAGTCATAGCGCCCAACGGTCAGAAGAGCGTTTCTTATAATTTTAGCCCTCAAGTTTTTATTCTCTATAATTTCAATCGATTTTTTTACCAGATTTTCCACGTCCTCTATCTCGGTTAAGAATCCATTGGTTCCGTCTTTTATAATATCCGGCGCCATGCCGGTTTTAGTGGCCACCACCGGCACGCCGCTGGCCATGGATTCTAAAATTGACTTAGGACCGCCTTCTTCTCTGGAACTCATTAAATACAAATCCAGGACTGAATAATACTTAGTTATTTCATTAAAATTTTTCAAATACTTGTGAGTCCAGGGAATGCCTGCTTTTTTCAATCTTCTCTTGACATAACCGCGCGCCGGCCCGGTTAAAACAACATGGACAGGGTATTTTTTTGCCAGCCTTTCAACCACTTCACAAAAAATGTCCGGCCCTTTTTGTATTTTTGGCTCGTTTCCTTCTCCCCAGCCGACTCCATCTTTCTGAAAAGATCCAATCATAATTTTATCCCTAGTCATTCCCAGCTCCCTTCTTATCCCTGCCTTTTGTTTTTCATTTTTCGGCTCGAACAATTCCAGCTCAACCCCCAGGGGAATCAGGACGATTTTTTCTCTGTCCAGGCCCCAGCGGATTAAATTTTTACGGGTATTTTCACAAGGAACATGGACCAATGAAACCCGGCGATTCAATTTAGGAATATCTTTTATTCTTTTATCTCCGGGCGTTACGTGAAACCATGATAAAACAACCTTGTTGGATTTATGATTTTTTTTCGGCCCGTGCTTTAACATGAAAGTATTTTCCGACCCAAAATGAATAATTTTATTTTTTAAGCCGATGCAGTCAGTTATTACCCGGCCTCTTATTAAACCGCTCTTGTTTAACCGGCTGATGATTTCACGGCCAATCCAGGCAATAATCCAGTCTGATCCTTCAATCACGTAAAAAAGATCGGTCCTTGAGCTAAAAAATCTGTTAACCAAAGCTCTTTTTATTATCATTAGGACCCAGATAATTTTTTTAAACAAAGCAACTACTGATAATAATTTTATTCCTTTTCCTTTTTTTGCCCTGGGAGCCTGCATCCTGGACTTTATCATTTTTCTTATCAAGGATAAAATTCTTTCTCCTGATTTTCCGTCCATCATTCGCCAATCAGGCGCGCTTAACTTTTGCCGCTCCCCGATTTCTTTATAGTATTTTTGGTCAGTTATTAATTTTTCCAGCTCTGCTGCAAAATCACTCTTTTCTTGAACCGTTATGACTCCTTTCGCCTGATTATAATCATAGTATTTAAAATGATATAGGTCATAATTTAAAACCGGTTTCTCGCAAGCTATGGCCATTCTTATAATAGAAGAAACACTGGTTACCAAGATATCGCAAATTGGAATAAGTTTAGTAATGTCCCAGGTTGTGATCTTAGCGCCCAAAGATCTTATCATTTCAAGATCTTGTTTTTTTATTCTGGGATGAGCTTGAAAAATTACATTTGTTTTATCCTCCCACTTTTTTAAACTTTTTATCCAAAAACTTACTAGTTTTCTATAATTTTTAAAATCGGATTTATAAACTTCTGTATAATCCGGAGGAAAAGCGCATAAAATAACTTTTTTATTTCTGCTAAATTTTTGTAATTTTCCCAGCCTTCTTGCTAGTTTATTTTTCAATTCTATATTCTTTTTTAAAATATCATCGTTTATCGATCCGATGATTTTCAACTTCGATTCTTTTACCCCTTCTCTTTTGTAGTGTTTCAAGAGAAATTTATTATCCACCACGACTGAATCTGCCTGGCCTCCATGAACAGTCCAGGGAGCTTCCGGCGCCAATTTTAAAGCCTCGTCAACGATAATTTCATACGCCTTTTTCCTTAGCACTTTTTCCCCCTTGTATTCATGAACCCAGTGAGGAAATAATCTGGCTGTCCAGCGATTCAAATCTGTTGTTAATCCGAATTGATTAGAATAGTCAAGCGTATTAAAAATATCCAGAATAGACGATCTGATAGTTGAGTATTGATAGGGGATTACAAGAACCGGAACAAAATTTAGTTTAGCGATTCTGATTGTTCCCCTGCTTCCTCCGAGTCCATCCTCTCCTTGAATTATTAAGTGCGGTTTAATTTTTTCTATTATCAGCCGAGCTTCAGTTAAGCTAAATTTAGCTTTTTTAAAACGCTCCCTTAATTCGCCTATTAATTCAATTTTAATAGGAAATCTATTTTTTAGGAAATTCTTTAAAAATCTTCCATCTTGTCTTGAAAATTTTCCGCCCTGCTTTAAATAATCAAATTTTT
>JAHKAQ010000046.1 GCA_018825765.1 Patescibacteria group bacterium | reverse complement strand
ATACGCGTGTTACGTTAGTCGCGTTTAGACCTTTCGGGCTTTCGCTAACTTCGAACTCGACCTGGTCGCCTTCTTTTAGATCATTGAATTCTACACCTTGCAGTTCATTCGAATGAAAGAAAAGATCTTTTTCCTCTCCTTCGCGGGAGATGAATCCGAATCCACGATCAGTCAATCGAGTAATCGTTCCTTTTGTCATTTTTTACTTAATAACTTCTTAATATACACATAATATATGCAAAGATAAAGTCCGACTAACCCACTATTGCAAACTATTGTGTTTTTGTCAGCATACCATTCAATGTATGTTTTGTCAACAAGGTTCTACTTTTTCTTTCCCTTCTTCTTTTTTATATTTTTGATTCCTAGATTTTTGACTTTTCCTTCAAGGCGGGAAGCTCTGTATAAAACTCCTCCTCCTATTCTTCTAAACTTTTTTTGCTGGAAATTTTTTTTATTCATATTTCTATCTTACCACAAAAAGTTTTAAGGTCATATGGGAGTACATAAAAAAGAGGAAAATAAAGCTTTTTTAGTGGCTCGCCTGGGTGGAAAAATTTTGAACTTTTGAGTGGTTGGGGAAAATTGGGGATCTGGGGGTGGTGAGGAAGCAAATGCGGCGGCTTTTGGGGCTAGCTTGAAGCTAACTTATAAAAAATCATAAGTCTTTAAAATTTTCTGATATTTACATTCATCAAAGTGCTTATCCTGGGACCAAAGATGAGTTTGATATTTTAACGCTAAAGCCAAAATTTCAACATCCTTTTTGTCTATATGCTTAATTAAGCCATCAGCTTCCTTGATTTTTTCTTGATAAAAACTTTTCTTTTTGACTTCCAGAGGAAGATCTCTTAAAAGTATTTCAGCCGCCTTAAAGCGTCCTCAATGAATTCCTCCTTGTCCTTGTAGCCAAAATCTTTAATATCAGCGGGAATTTGTTTTTGGATGCCTTTTTTGATTCGTAACATGATGCTGTTTAATGATTGTCGATACTAGAGTAGTGAAGAATGGGAGGGAAGTCAAAATAAAGATTGGGGCTCCGTATTCTGAACAAAATCCAAACTTTTTTCAAAGAATAATAATGAGGTGCGTTTCCGCAAAGCTACGAAAATCTGCGCTTTGGAAACCCACGGTTCTCAACGGTTTCGCGTTTTTTGTGATAATGGAAGCGCAAAACCTACTCTCCTCTCACGAAAAACCAGACGGTTTTCCGTGCCTTTCCCTTTTGAGTCATTGACCGCTGGAGAAAGTTCGGGCCTGGCTTTTAAGGGAATCCTATTGCATTTTAAATTTCTCTGCTATTTTCCAGACCCCCTTTTCTCTAAAAGCAGGAATGTTTTGTCTTTTAGCGGCATTAAACAGAGCCGGGGCGAATTTTTTGTTTTTACGCGCGTAATCAGCAAGCGGGGTAATTTTGTCTGCTTTTAAGTAGGCGTTTCGTTTGTGCAAAGACTCGATGAGCGCTAAGGCAATAATCTTTTCCATAGTTTTAGTATTTTTCTTTTCACGATAATCAGCGAATGCCTGGTAATATTTGTCTTTTTCTTTATCTCTTATAATAATTGGAGGAAACCCTAATTGAAATAATTGGTGGCAAATTAATACGCGACCGATGCGACCATTGCCGTCGCAAAATGGATGGATATTTTCAAAATCAAGATGAAATTTGGCGATTTTGTCTAAAAAATAGGCTTCGAAGTTATTTTCATATTCAGAAAGTATTGCGTCTATTTGCTTGTCTATTTTTTCTGGGGCCAGAGCAATATAGCTCCCGACTCTTACATACTCCCTTTTTTTCCTAAAACGACCGGCGATATTATCATCAATGCCAGTTAAGAGTATTTTATGGAGCAGCAGTATGGTTTCTTCATTGATTGTTTGGGTTTTTGGCTTTTCCTTGATGAATCCTATGACACGAGCAAGGTTTTTGGCTTCAAAGACTTCCCGAATATTTAGATCCTTTGAGACTTCCATTTCAAGTAATATCTTTTCTGTTTCCTTGAGGGTAAGGGTTGAATTTTCGATGGCATTAGAGTTATAGACATTTTCCGGAATTTCAGCTTCATCGATTAAAGACAACAGAGATTCTTTGCCTTTTTTTAGAGTGTTAAACTCTTTTCTTAATGTTTTAATACGGGTTTTAATGGGTTTTGTGACGGGCATTTCTAGTGAATATTGTTAAGATCTGTTGTCAGATATTAGCTTATAATGATATATTTATGGTTTTATTTTACTCTTTTCACTAATTTTTGTCAATTATTAGTGAATTTATGTTATAATTGCTCTTTATTCACTAGTTTTTAAATATTTTAATTGTTACATTTTTATTTAATAATTGTAACAATCTGTAGCAATTAGACGTATAATAAGGCTTTATTTTATAATTTTAAATACCAAAAAACCGCTATTCTTGAAAAACCAGCCTATGCTTTAACTTAAAATTTTTTAACTGCTTTTATGATTTTTAGTAACACTAAGTATAATAAATCCGATTCCAGATAAAATAGAGGCGATATCATAAGATAAAATTCTTCCATCATCAATAATATTCATTAACCCATTAAATATTAAAAGGCTAGCAATAATAAATAATGAAATTTTTGTTGTTTTATTCATTTTCTTTTTACCTCCTTTGTTTATTTTAACTCAAGTTATAGTTTTTAATAAAACCTGATTTTATTCACCAAGTCATTCATATCTACTTAAACGCTGAGAAAGTAATGCTTGCTGTATAGTCTTTAAGAAAACCTGGTGTTTCTTTATGAACAGTAATCTTACTAAATCCCGATTGTTCCAAAAGCTTCAAATAATTCTGTTTAAGAATGGCGCCAGCCACACATCCGCTTAACAATTTTTCATCATTTTTAATCTCTACTGGTAAAGGTTTGGTCAAAACTACATCAGAAACCATTAATCTGCCGCCAGGTTTTAATACACGATATGTTTCTCTAAATACCCTTTCTTTATCTGGGGCAAGATTTATTACACAATTGGAAATAACCACGTCTACCTCTTCATCTTCTAAGGGTAAATCTTCAATATCTCCTTTTCTAAACTCTACATTGTCAAAACCACCCTTTTTAGCATTTTCTCTGGCTTTTTCAAGCATCTCATCGGTCATATCAACACCAATAACTCTGCCTGTCTTGCCAACTTTTTTAACTGCCAGAAAAGTGTCAAAACCAGCCCCAGAACCCAAATCTAAAACTGTTTCTCCTGGTTTAAGGGAAGCAATAGCAACAGGGTTGCCACAACCCAAGCCCAGATTTGAACCTTCTGGTACTTGATTCATCTCATCATCAGAATAGCCCATCTGACCTGATTGTCTTTGAGCAGTTTTGTTTGAACAGCAACAGCCACAAGAAGACTTGGTTATATTGGCGTAAGACTTTTTAACAATCTGTTTTATTTGTTTTGAATTTTTCATAACTTCAATAGTTTATATCAAGTTAACAATATTTATTTCTCAATTTCCTTTACTGCCTCCCTATAGGCACAATGGCAGGTACCCCACCCTGTGACTTACTGTGTCTTTCAAGATCTTTTGAAATAAGGTGATAATTCCTAACAGGAATATCAATATTAGATAGCTGCAAAGAGTCTAACAGCTGATTTATAGATTGATTAACAATTTTAATAGCTTCAATTTCTTTTTGGCTTTTTTTTGTTTCATCTTTTGTTAATTTCTCTCTTAGTTGAGTTGGCATGTTTTCTAAATGATTCTCACGCAAGCATCCTCCTAAATATTCTTGTACATCTTTTTTTTCTTGTTCTTGAAGGTTCCCAGCGATTTTTATTTCTCTCATATTCTTTTATGGGCTATTTAAGTTATACCTTGTTTATATCAAATATTTTATCAGAATAAAAATATTTTTTTATAAATAAGTTTAAACATCCAATTTAGATTATAAATTTTATACCAAAAAACCGCTAAAATAAGCGGTTTTTGGAAGGTGAGATTTGGGAATTGGGGGAAATTCGAGCCTGTTTTACGTTCTGAATTGTCCGCCATTAAATATTTCCTGCTTTGAAGCGTGGCCGGATCAATCTACCTTATGTGTTCTGCTCCATTTAGGGGAGTATGATTCCATTTGTCATCGGGAAGACTTTCTAAATAATTCATTTCAAATTCATCATCATGCGCTTGATAGTAATCATAGAATTCAGGAGTAATTTCATAAACTTCATCAGTATCCGGATTATACAGCCGACTAAATCCCAAGATAGCATCACTTTGTTTCTCTGACATCCTTTGTTCTGACTCAAGCTTGTTTTCCCAAACATCCATTATAGTGTCAGAGGTTTCGCTTAGTATTTTCCCCGCTTTTAAGGCCCCGGCGGCCGCCTTATTATTCGCGTTTATACAGGTGTTGACATAGTCCTGATTAACCGCATAAGAATCAAGGCTTTTTTTTAATGAGGGAGTTATTAAATCCAATAAACCCCTGGGAGCGGTGACTCCGATAAATACCATCCCGTACCCTAAGCCTATTTGCATATCAGCGGTAGCGATATAAAAATACCCTTCCCCTGATTTATTGTTCTGTTTGAATTCCGCTCTGATTAATTTAGCGTCAGTCGCATAAGCTGGTTTATTAGAAACTTCCTGAGAGCTGATAATTTTAACATTGGTCATAATCGGAACCCGGGGAAAAGCCTGCTGAAAAAAACCGGTAAGCGCTAGATCACTAAAATTCATTAAATAATTTTCAGCTGTTAAAGGGTTAACCACAGGGCTTTTAAGCCAGGTAATATTGTAACCTCCCATCTTCATATAACTATAATCCCGCGTTTTTTGCTCCTGGCTTGTGTAAACAGGGCCGGCTTGAGAAAAATAAAAGACTTGTTTTAATTCAGATGAAGGATCTCGGGCTAAAATCGATTTTGTAGCGCATTCACCTCCAGTAAAAACATTCCAGTCAAACGGAATACTTAAAGATACAGCCCCATCTGTCCATGGAACTAATTGCAACAATTCTGTTTTAGCAACCTCACCTATTGACATATTGCAAGGCGCAGCCCCTGACTGACATTTCTTTGATTCCTCAGGAAGCTCTTCCCGGCTGGAACTTTTCCTCTGAAAAGTTTCCAGGAATTTTTCTTCACCAGTGGGGGAAATCTTTTTTTCAGGCTCTGTTTTTAGCGAATTTGGCAATTCAGTAATCAGGCCAAATAAAGTAAAGAATAAAATGCTTAGGGCGCCGAAAATCAAAACCGCCTTTTTTCTGGTTCTGGCTCCTTTTAAAAAAAATAAAATTAGATGAGGTTTGATAACTCCTGCCAACAAACAAACCAATGAAATTAATAACAATATACAGAATAAAGTCTCCATAATTCTTCTGCTTTTATTTTATTTCTCCAGCCATATCATGCCTCCGTCTCCCGGGAATCCTATGCCTCCTCCTTCAAAGCCGGATACTGTCCATTGTTTTAAAAACTGGTTTATCGACATTTTGGTTTTTTCCTTATATTCTGCCTTATAATCAATCCTCTGAAAGAATACATTATCAATACCTGGATCATTTATATAGATATAATCTTTGTCATATCCGGTAACAATCATATAGTGATTTCCATAATGACCTACTATTGACACTAGAACATCCGAAGAAATTAATTCTTTCAGTTTTTCCAAGGCTTTATCTTTATTGTCCAAAATAATGACCTGCTTTTTGGGGTTTGTTAGAATCTGATGATTATAAAAATCAGCATATTCTTTTGAATAACCTTCTAAATAAGCAAGACGAACTTTATCTAAAACCCCAAATTTTGAAAATCCTTTAAACATATCAGGTGGTCCGCCTGGCCCACTTTTTAGAATCGTCCTGAATTCTTGAATCTCGTCTTTGGAAAATCCTTTATACATCATCAGCATGATCGCGCTTCCTCCCCAACAAAAACCATCTTCTCTGTAATAGGGAGGATTTTCTATATGATAAGAAGTAGGCGGAACAAAATAAGAGCATTTCTTGCCGTCAAAACACTTATCTTTTCCGCAACCGCAGATTTTTACTTCATGGCTATATTCCGGGGCGCAACCACAAGCCCCAATGGCGCAATTGCCCGGAAAATCACCCGCTGATTCACAGCATAACCCGGTACTGACACTTCCTCCTGAATCTATGCAGGCGAGTTCTCTATCGGTCAGATTTTCGGAATCTCCTGGTACTTGAGATTTTAAAAGCCAAAAGGACGCTCCGGCTATAATCATCAGGATAATGAATAAAAAAAGTTTTTTCATATCTTCTGCTTATATTTTATTAACGCTATTCTTGATTAATATTTTAGCATAACTATTTTTAAATAAACATTTTCTATTTAGCTCGCCTGAGTGGATAATATTAGAACCTGTTTGGCGGAGAAATGTATAACTGGGATTATATAATATCAGCATATTGCTACAAATTGTCTTTGAAAAACTGGACTGTCCTTTGCCAAGCAAGAGTCGAGTTTTGAGCGATATTATGGTCATCTCCCTGGTATTCAATATATTCAACTTTCTTTTCTTTTTTTTGTAATTCATCTCGCAAGTGCCTGGAAAGTTCTATGGGCACGCTTTTGTCGCCTGTTGCATGCTGAAGTTGAATCGGCGCGGAGATATCACTTAAAAATTCATAAGGATCGACCTGTTTCCAGAATTGCGGATTTTCACTAGGGAGCCCATTTTCTTCAACCAATGGATTAGAGCCACGCATAAAGGAAATTTTGTCATTATAGGTTTCTAATTCATCTTGATAACTCCCCACTACACCTGACCAAAACGAATAAGCTTTAACATCTTTGGAAATGACCGCCACTCGAAGACCGATTTCTCCACCATTAGAATGACCCCAGTAGCCAATTTTTTGAGAATCGACCTGTTTGTAATTTTTCAAACAAGATATGGCATTTAAGGTATCTATTACATAATCAGGTGAAAAATGTGCTCCTTTCGCGTCTCCTTGGGATTGCCCATGTCCTCTTAAATCGGGCTTAAAAGTAATAAATCCGGCCTTTGCTAAAGTAGCTTGATAAGAAGGATAGCTGCCTGTTGTGGAGTATTTTTCAGGAGGAATGTAGCCGTGAATGAAAATAACGGCAGGATATCCCTTTTCCGGTTTGCTTGATAAAGAGACAGTCAAGAGTCCATAGATTTTTAGATCCTGAGATTTATATGAAACAATATACTGTTTATAATTAGTGCCATTAGGAAGTGTTTCTTCAATAACAAAATCTTGGCCCGGATATTCTCGCTTTCTTAGTGCTTCGATCGCCATGGGTAAATCCTGTTTTTTTTCTTGGATTTCTTGAGTAGCCGGGCTTTGGGTTTTAGTTTCCGTATTTGTATTTGTGTTGGTGTTTGTTTTTTCGGTTTTTGATCTATTTAGGGCCCAGAATAATCCAATAATAGCAATAAAAATAATTGTAACAGATAATATTTTTATTTTATTCGTCATTCTTTTTAATTAAGGTTTGGCGCATTGCATTTTCTTAAATCTGTTAAAGTTAGTTTCTGTTTACTGCTTGCTTCCTCAGGCATAATATCACAAGGAAGCGTAAGAGGAGAAGATCTTTTTCCCTTTCAAGTCACTGACCAATGGGGTAAAATAAGCTAAACTAAATGAGCTACCGCCGGCGGTGCGCTGGCGGATTTATTTATAAGAAAGAAGCCATTCGATATTAACCAAATGGATTGTAATTTTCTCATTCGTGCTATCTGTAGTAAGATGTTGTATATATTCTAATAGAAAAATAAAATGAATAATAACAATCCGCTTCGGATAATTATTATTGTTGCTTGTGGGGTGTTAGCCGTAGTAGTTTTTAGCGGAGTATGTTTGTTTTTATTCTTTCCGGCTTTTTACCGACAATATATAGCTAATACACACCGAACTCCGGTCACGGAGCGGCGAGTGGCGGATGGGCCTGATTGGGTATCGGGCGAATCTGATCAAATAGCGGCCCAGCAAGTGCTAGTAGAATTCTTCAACCTTCTTCATGACAGACAATACGGAGCGGCGGCGGAACTTTTTAAACCCTCAAGCCAGGATCTGGAGATGATGAAGTCCATGGCTTATGAAAGTCCGGGCGCTGATCTCGGATTAATGCTCAAAAACTATTGCGAGCTCATGGAAACCTGTTTGCCGGCTAAAGTGACGGCCGCGGAGAAAATAAATGAAAACAAGTATAAACTTACGGTTGAATTTATTGAAAAAAACGGGCAGGCATACGTGCTTGGGCCTTGTTGCGGCGCCACGGAAGAGGAAGTGCCGCCTCAAAGCGAGTTTGAATATCTGGTGGAAAAAATAAACGGACAGTTAAAAGTGACCACTATTCCCCAGTATCATCCGTAAGATTTTGTACAAAGGCGCATTTTGGGGCGTGGCTGGATTATTTATTATTTTCTTTTAAAAATGAAAACAAAAAACAAATCCAGGAAAGGATGTTTGGGTTGCGGCGTAATCGCGATAAGTGTGATTTTTATTTTGGTCGGACTTTTAATTGCCCTGAAATTGTTCAGCTTCTGGATTCCTCCCAATTTCTTTTTCCCCCTGTTTAAGGTCTTTGATTTTTCACGCGACGCCAAAAACAGTGGCCAATTTGACACCTCTTTTGGCGGAACGCTTAAAGGCAGAGATCCTAATGCGATAACAAACAGCGATCTGGGGGTATCCAAAACTATCAAAGCCAAAGATGGAGGGAGTTTAAAAGTTAAAACGAAAAGCGGGCTGTATGCCACCTTAATGATACCGCCCGGTTCGCTTAAAGAAGACACTACAATAACCATGTCGCCGAACGAGGAAGATCCCCTGGAAGGTGTTGATCCGGACCCGCAAGATCCGGGCGTGGTAGTGGGGCCGATAGGAACAAACTTTACGCCGCCGGCGGTGCTGGTTTTTAGCTATATTCCGGGTCCGCCCGGAACCGAAAATGATGCCGACCCGGCTTCGGGCGCACAAACCCCAGACGAACAGGATTGGAATTTTAATGTTCCAGGCATCAGCAAGCCTTCGCCGGTAAACGAGCCGGAAAATGAACAGAGCGGTTCTCGGCGTTCGTCGGAGAAATTTCCAAAAACCACGGTGATTGTTTACGTTGATGATCACCAGAGAGGCGGCGGAGTGCCAACCCGGCCAACCGTTGATGGCGCCGGGGTTTGGGGTTCAATCGGCGGCTCTGGAGCGGCCGCACCCCAGGAGCCGAATACCGAGGGCGCCCAGGAGCTTGTGCGCGACGCTGAACAAGCCGCTTCAGGCAGCTGCTCCGGCGCGTATCTTGAAGCTCTGGCAAGAATGGTGGCAGTAGCTAGCGCCGAGGGAAATGAAACAGCGGTTTCAAGATATGAAAGCGAGATGCGTCGCTGTAATGACCAAAGTTTGGATTACCTGGAGGGTCTTTGCAATAGTGATCCGATTCGATTAAGGAGGGCTGATTTTGAGAACCGGCTGGAACTGGCCAAGGCTTTGGCTGCTTCGGGGCAAACCGCATCAGAAATTGAACGATTAATGAATGAATGCCAGGCCAGATATCATTTTTACGGAGAGGGAATTCACCCTCAATCCAGCAATGGAATAACCATGTTTTCCTCGCTTGACGCCAGTGTCTGCGGATATATTGATGATAAATGGAATGGCATCCAGATTTATCGGCTGGACACGGATGTTCAGGGAACTTCGTATGTGTTTGAGGGAACAAATGAATTTAGCTTACCGCCAAACGGTGGTCCGTTTTCGGCCACTACGCAAGGATCAAATACTTTGAATGTAGTAGGTGTAGGCGTGGCCACTCCTCAATTTGATTTTGGGTTTACGGGTTATTTTGACGGGAATTTAACCATTCAAACCTTGAATTTATCCCCGGGAACCATTATAAACGGAACGCCCATTGAGCTTATTGAAAAACCCTGCGTGCCATTAGCGCCGCTGCCTGGCGGATCTAATTAAAAAACATTAGCGCTGTTTTAAACCATTAAAGGCTGCAACCATTTTTTATTAGAAAATCTTTGACCTCCGTGATTTTATTGGCCTCAAAAAGACCGGCGATAAATGACGCGAGAGTATTATCGTTTCTTAAATTAACGGATTTAGATGTTTTTCTCATTTCGACAGCGTATTTTTTGAACTGAATCTTAAGATCGCCTGATCCGAGAAAACGATACCAGGAAACCATGATGGCTTTTTGACATTCGGTTTTATACCAATCAGTTTTGTTGTTATAGATATTACCCGGCGGCATGATTGAATTAAATTCCACAAGATTTTGGTCGCTTTTTTTATTACTAATCGTTGATTCATACGACCAAATAGTGTTCTGGCCGCAAACATATTCAGGAAAAACCACGGAGACAAAGCTCGCCACTTGTTCATCAAACCAATTTGGTAAAATAAAGTAACCGTCTTTTGCAGTTGGAGTTATTTTTATCATGGCGAAATTATGATTTAATTCGTGCAGCATCCCCTGGCTTATATAACAATTCTGTGGCCAAGAATAGTGAATCGTAATATTATCAGCCGTTCCCTGCCGTTTGTAGGATTTATTTGATGACTTGGGAGTGTTAACGTAAAGATCATCGGTTGCATTGCCCCAATATATGTAGGCGTAGCCGTTGGATTTATTCGTATGCCCGGCGTTTATTTCTTCACTTGAATTAATTATTAAATGCAACGCCGGATAAGGAGCATAAGCCTGACTGATATAGCTTAAATCCTCCAAGCCATAGAGTTCCATCATGACAGGTACTGTAATTTGATCGGTGAAGCGGGCAAGATCAATTATTCGGGAAGCGCTAAATGATTTATTGCCGGCGTTAACGTCAAAAAATATCTTTTCCCCATAAAGCACGATCCTGTCATAATTATTTTTTAATGCCACCTCTTGTATTTCATTTTCGGTTACGTTATAAAGATTGGCGCAATATAGATTTTTTTTCTTTTCGCTATTCAGCTTGTATAAATAAAGACCTGAGCAATCCGCTTTCCTGCTAAGCACGCTTTGAGAAACCTCGTGTAGAGGGTAATCGCGCGGTTTGCTTGCAGTAAAAGGAGAATCAAAGGAGCTGTTCCCACGATTAAAAGGAGAAAATCCGCGGAAGAAAAAAGCGGCGCCGGAGAAAAAGATAGCCGTGGTGATAAATAGCAAGGCAAGGATTATTATCAAGCACGAGATTTTTCTAGGGGAAGATTTTTGAGAAGAAGTTTGATTTTGATTGGGCATTTTTTAGAATTTTTGAACTTCTTTTAATATAATACTTATGAAAAGAATATACGTAAAGAAGAAAAAGAATGGAGGTCAACAACACTAGAATAAGGAACAAGGCAAGATCTTGAACTATCCTTGTCCTGAATGGTTTTAGAAGGGCCGGAATCTCACTGCTCGGAAACCTGCGCAAGGCTGCGATTTCCTGCGCTTTGGAAACCGTGGGTTTCCAATACCTTCCTCCAACGGGGAAACTAGAGTTTCCCCGACCCCCTTCTTTTCGAGTCAATGACACCACGGAACTAAAGAAAAAATACCTATAAGATAGGTATTTTTTCTTTAGTAGCTCGCAAGTTCCCCAGATATTCTGTTCCAAATCTTCTCTGGAGAGAAACTGGTTCAAGTTAAGGAACAGTTAAAAGACTTAGAAAGAATTTTGAAGACGAAGCCTACTTATAAGATGGTAAAAGTGAAGAATGGAATAGTTTATAAACTAGGACTACTTAATCACTAGATTTATCATCATCTGGTTCAGGGGATGGTGAGGGGCTGGGACTTGGACTTGAAGATGGTGAAGGAGATGCAGAGGGTGAAGCCGAAGGGGACGGCGATGGTGATATTGATTTTTCTTGTCCTTCTTGAAGTTTTTCAAGTTTCTTATTTTTTCTAAGAAATTCTTTATATATTTGCCTTGCATAATCCATAGGCACCACATAAGCTAATCCAGAATTTTCAATTGAAATCGCTCCAATCGAAGGAGGTTGAGATTGATGGCTGAAGAGAGGTTCTTTATATGGAATATATCCCGAAACTGTTCCTAAAACATGAACTGAACTAACAGCTGAAGTACCAGATAAGCTCGCCAATTCTGGTTTTAGTAATACTGGACCACCGCTATTTCCAGGAAAAATGAGCGTGTCAATTAAAAAAGCCTTTTTATCCCTAATCACTTCTTTGTCTATTCTGGCAATTGAACCACTCCTAACTATTGCATAATTTCTTTTCAATCCAGACAAACCCATTGGAAACCCTAATACAAAAATCCCATCACCTAAAGAAATCCCTACTTTTTCGAAACTTCTCTGGAATGCAAACATTTCTTCATTGTACATAAGCCATTCCACGTTGTTTTCATCCAAAAAAGCTGGGGAGATTGGAATCATAGCTAAATCCACTTTCGAATTATTGTGAGCTAACCATTTACTTTCTTCTCCACTTTTCAAATCAATATCAAACCTGGCAATTCCGCCAGAATCTCTCTTATTAAACCTTAGCCAGAGTTTATTCACGTCTTGAAATACATGCCTATTTGTAACTAGAAATACCCTGTAAGTTCTTTTCTTTGGGTCAATATTCCATTTATGAAGAAAGCCAACCAAATAACCTGTCGCAATAGGGTTGAATTTACTTCCTTGCTTGGTTTCAATTGAAACCAAAGCATTGAGGTGTAATTTATTGAGTAATGCCATATGTTATAAAAATACACAAAACCAACCAAGCTAAGACCAATACAGATTGAACAATGTAAAATTTTGCCCTTTTATCTCTTTGTTTGTCGTCAGCATAAACAAAATCAAACCAAGTTCCGAAAAAATGAGAAACGGCACCAAAAAGAAAGGTTACAAAGCCATAGTAGATATATTTATCGTTATAAATCAGCGAGATAACTGAAAAAACTGCCCCTATTAATGCTATGTTTAGTTGCCAAGCCAACTTTGTTAAATCAGGTATTTTTACATCCATAATTTCCCTTACAGAATAAGTCCTAATTGGCTCCGGGGGCCGGACTCGAACCGGCAACCAATTGATTAACAGTCAACTGCTCTACCATTGAGCTACCCCGGAATGACCGGACAATCCAGAAACTTCAGTTTCTGTTTTGTCCGGAATTTTTATAAAAAGAACTAGGTCAAAGTATAGCAAAAAACACGACCAAAGCAATATGGGTGTTGATAAGAATTGGCGCGGATTAAGGTCTGGATAAGCGCTAAGAGAGGATGATTTCAAGGGTTCGCCGGGCGGTTTTTTGGTTTGGAAGCGGCCAGGGGCTAAATAACGGCGGGCGGCGGGTTTGGACTGGAAAAAAATTAATAATAGTCTTTTAATTTTCCTATTTTGTGATGTTCGCGGATTTTTTCCAGGGCTTTGGCCTCGATTTGCCTGATGCGTTCACGGGTTACGCCGAATTTTTTGCCTACTTCCTCCAGAGTGTGCGTGATGCCGTCGGCCAGGCCGAAGCGGATTTGGAGGATTTTTTGTTCGCGCGGAGTAAGGTCTTTTAAGACGTCTTTTACGTGGCGGGTCAGGAGTTCGCGGCCGGCCGACTGATTGGGCATAATAGCGTCGTCGTCCGGAATGAAATCGCCCAGAACGTTGGGATCATCACTGTCGCCGATAGTGGTTTCAAGCGAAACGGTTTCCTGGGAAATTTTTTGGATATGATGCACTTTATCCACTTCGATTTCCATTTCGGCGGCGATTTCTTCGGGCAAAGGTTCGCGACCCAGATCCTGAACCAGACGGCGGGTTACTTGAATGTATTTGTTGATGGTTTCAACCATGTGGACCGGGATGCGAATAGTGCGCGACTGGTCGGCTAAGGCGCGGGTAATGGCCTGGCGGATCCACCAGGTGGCGTAAGTGGAAAATTTATAGCCTTTGCGGTAATCGAATTTTTCTACGGCCCTGAAAAGACCCATATTGCCCTCCTGGATAAGGTCGAGCAGGCTCAAATTATGGGAACGGCCCACGTATTTTTTGGCGATGCTTACTACCAGGCGCAAGTTGGCTTCAGTAAGTCGCTGTTTGGCCGAGGCGTCGCTTTTTTCGATTCTTTTAGCCAGCTGAACTTCTTCTTCAGCGGTAAGCAGGGGCACCTGGCCGATTTCCTTTAAATACATCTGGACTGAATCGTCGTAAATATTTTCCAGACTGATTTCTTCCAGAATGGCTTTCTTGGCTTTTTTGTCATTTTTTTGATTTTCCTGTCCTTTAGAAGGAATTTCTGTCAGATCCTCGGAGTCAATTACTTTTATGCCTAGCTTATCCAGCTTGGTGTAGAGGTCTTCCAGCTGATCAAGGTCTTGCTCTACTTCCGGCATGACTCTTAAGATTTCGTATTCGGTCACAAAGCCGCGCTGACGGCCATGGTCGACTAATTCTTCGATTTTGGGATCCATTTCTTTTAACTCGCCCACTTTTATCTGCCAGCCTTTTTTGGCGCGAGGGACTTTAATCGCGGGTTTTGGGGAAGGAGTTGTTTTTGTTCTGGGTTTTGGTTTTTTCTTGTAGGCATAGCGGGCTTTTCTGACTGGACGGCGGGTTTTTCTCCGGGCTGATTTTCGGGCAGCTGGACGGCGGGAAGGTCTTCTTTTCCTGGGTTTAGAAGCTGATTTTCGGGGGGTTTTTCTGGCCGCGGTTCGTCTGGTTTTTTTTCGGCCGGAGGCCGTGGTTTTTGCTTTTCTTTTAGGGGCGGGCTTGCGGGAGGTTTTCCGCGGCCTGTTCGATTTGCCTGATTTTCTGGTTCTTTTAGAGGGAGTTCTTTTTTTTCTACTTTTTCGAGGCATGGTTTCGAAGGGTCTTTAATAAATTATTATAGCGCGCGAGTAATTTTTTAAGCCCGGAGCTGGAATTTTTGGCTTCAGCCCGCTTTATTTTTTGACTTAACAGAGCCAATTTTTGCTGGGTTAGGGCTTGTTTTAATTTAACTAAACATAAATCCAGATCAGCCTGGGGCGAGAAATCTTCATTTTGTTTGGTATTATTATACGGATTAAAATGATTTTGGGCAATCATTATCAGGCGGGAAGCTTTGGTTTTTAATTTATCATCGGAAATCAGCTCCAGATATTTATTCGGATTGTTGAACCTGGCCTGGGTTTTTAGAATAACGGCAAGGATTTGACTGCTGTCGGATTGGGGATGTTTTTTAATGATTTTTTGAATAAAAGGAGTGTTTCCGCGGTTTAGAAGTTCAGGGTAGAGAAGAAAAAGAGCGGTTACGCGGTTGATTATTCTTTGATGAATTAAAGATTGACTGCTTTGGCCTGGTTGTTTTTCCGGCCGGGCCGGGTCCTGAAAAGGTTTTTGGCTTTTAACCCGGTCTATTTGTTCATTCAGGAGATCGTAGAGCAATTCGGTTTTTACGCCGGTTTGCTCGGAAAGTTGATTGAGATAATAATCCTTGTCAATGTGGTTTTTGAAAAGCGCTATTTTTTCAAGCAGTTCAGTAATGGCTTTTTTCTTTTGCTCCAACTGATTCAGGTCATAGCGGCCAAGAATGATATCAAAGTAATATTCCATGGCCGGGCGGGCTTTTTTTGAGAGCTGGCGCCAGGCGGCTGGAGAGAGTTTAACAAGATCAGCCACGTCCTTATTTCCGCCCGCGGCCTCGCCCAGATTGATAGCGCTTATATTCAGGCCGCATGACAGGGCCAGATCAATCCCCTTTTTGGAAGCTTCAACCCCGGCCTGGTCAAGATCAAAGGCGAAAGAAATATTATTGGTATAGCGTTGAATTATTCTTAACTGACCCGGGGTAATAGCTGTGCCGCAGGTCGCGACCGCGTTTTGGACGTCGGCGACATGACTTAAGATGACGTCCAGATTACCTTCAAGGATGACGCAGGAGTTTTTCTTTTTGATGGCGGTTTTAGCCAGATGGAGCCCGTAGATAGCCCGACTCTTATCGTAAAGCTGGGTTTGGGGGGTGTTGATGTATTTCCCCATTTGACTTTGATCGCCGGGAAGCACGCGGGCGGAAAAGCCAACGGGTTCGCCGATGGAGTTGGCGATGGGAAACATCAGACGGCGGCGAAAGCGATCGTAGAAGCTTTGCGGGGATTTTTCGCTTTGAACAATCAGGCCGGCGGCTTGCAGGTCTTTTGAGGAAAAGCCCAGGGCTAAAAGCTTGTCAAAAAGAAATTGCCAGCTGTCAGGAGCAAAGCCCAGCTGGAATGTTTTTATGAAGCGGTTGGGGACCACGCGCTTTTTGAGGTAATCCAGGGCGGATTTGCCGGCCGGGCTTAAAAGATGCTCATGATAGATGATCGCGGCCTGTTTTAAGGCCTCGCGGGTTTGGTTGATTTCTTGGATCTTCTTTTTATCATAACCGGAAAGAGTCACGCCGGCTTTGTCGGCCAGGATTTTTAAGGCCTGGGGGAAATCCACGTTTTCTATTTCCTGAATAAAGGTAAACATGTCCCCTCCCTTGCCACAGCCAAAGCAGTGAAAAATCTGGCGCTCCTCGTTGACCATAAAGGACGGGGTTTTTTCATTATGAAAAGGACAGAGCGCTTTTTTGTTGGCGCCGGCCGGAGAGAGTTTGAGATATTCGGCCACGATATCCACTATATTCAAGCGGGATTTTATTTCTTCTGCGTCGGACATGGATAAGATTTGAACTATAACTGTATATACTGTATAACATAAATTATGGTTTGGCTAAAAAATTTTTAGGAGAGATGCCAGAGTGGTCGAATGGGCCTGCTTGGAGTGCAGGTGTGTCAGAAATGGCACCCAGGGTTCGAATCCCTGTCTCTCCGCATACCTAAAATATGAAACTAAAGTTTCATATTTTAGGTATGTTGAATATAAAAGGGATTCGAACAGGAAAGGGGTCGGGAAAACGTAGTTTTTCCGTGGGAGGAAGGTAGATCTCGTATTCTATAAGTTTAAGCAGAAAAAATGTAAAATCAATCGTTTTTCCCTAGAAAAAATCAAATCCAATTATTACTATCTGATTTATCTTTCCGATAGCAGGCGAATTTCAAAAATAATATTGAAATACAAAAAATAGAGTCCCAACATCATCCTAAGCAGTTAGTAAAAATAAAAAAATAAGTATTTTAGTTTTTGATTTTTTTATCTTCTTTTCACCTTTCGTTCCCCAAAATTTCACAATCAAAATGCTATACTGTACTCAATAGCTTTAAACTATGATTATGAAAAAAGAACTAGCCGTTAAAGACATCAATATCAATTTTTTCTCAAAAAAAGAAGCTGATTTTATTTCCCTTACCGACATTGCTAAATATAAAAATCCGGGATTTCCGGCAGATGTGATAAAGAATTGGATGAGACTAAAAAACACAATTGAATTTCTTGGTTTTTGGGAAAAAATAAATAATCCTAATTTTAAACTGGTCGAATTCGACCAGTTT
>JAHKAQ010000045.1 GCA_018825765.1 Patescibacteria group bacterium | reverse complement strand
TTTTTTATGATGTTTCTAAAAAAACAAGAGGAGTAAAACCGATTATTACCGGAAAAGACGGGAAAAATTTAAAACGAGTATTGGAAATGAATATTTTAACAACCGATGAGCTTGAAAAAATTGCCCTGTACTATCTTGGGGCGAATCGATTTAGGTCTTTTGGTCCGACAATTTCGATATTTCTTTCCGCAGGGATCTTGAATAGCCTAATGAATGCGGCGCGAAACGATCCGGAATTCTACAAAGAGCTTGAAGTATTGAGTGGCAAATATTTAGGTCGGTCTCCTAAGCAAAATGGTCGTGATTTGGCGGTTAAAATCGCCGCGCTAAAAAATAAATTCAAGTGTTGAAAAATAAATAAAAAACCATGGAACTAAAATTACTAATTTCAATATCTTGCGAGAACACAAATCAAGAAGTGGACGCCAAGGATAGGCTAAGAAGTTTGTTAAATGACTTCCGGATATACCTGAAAGAATCTGACCCTAAGAATAATATTTTTTATTCGCTTCTCGGCAGCGAAGACGGAAAAACTAAAAAAAACGCAAGCCAACCGGAACCGTTTCAGCCCAAATTTGCCCTTGATGATTTAGATCGCTCGGCCTTGAAAAATTACGACAAGAAATACACGGAACTTGATTGGGAGCATAGGAAAATAATCAAAAAAATAATTAGCCAGAAACAAAACAATGGATCAGGAAAAGTGTCTTTGCCAGTACAGCGAAGCAATAAAAGTAATATCCCCACAGGGGTTAATTCATAACCGAAATTGTCCAATGCACCTCGTAAAATATCGCTATAACAAATTCAATAATGTGAAGACGGCCGGGTACGATTCCAAGTTTGAAGCCGGTTATGCTCAAGAGCTTGAACTAAGGAAAAAGGCAAAGGACATTAAGGACTGGGAAGCGCAAAAACGTATTGAGCTAAGAGTTAACGGAGAGCTGATCACGACTTATAAAATTGATTTCGTAGTTTACCATAACGATAAAACGATTGAGTACGTCGAGACCAAGGGGTACGAAACATATGACTGGAGATTGCGCTGGAAATTATTTGTAGCCAATTTTAAAAAAGAAATTGAGAGGGGAGAGGTGATTTGTACCGTAGAAAAGCAACTTAGTAATTGGAATTATTTTAAAAAATATAAGTCAAAAAAATGAGTTGTTATTGTCACACTTGTAAAAAATCGTTTCATTCTCTTGGTATCGCTCGTCATCGTGCCGCTCATCGAGATAAAAAAGAATATTGCAAAATAACGTTTTCCGCTGGAGATACCTACGAATGGGACTACTCTAGCAAAAACAAAATCAAGCTTCCCTGTCTTTATTGTAGTAAAAAATATGATTTTGATGAAGATAGCAATGAGGCTAAGGGAATATTAAATGTGTTCTGTCCAGGTGGTGATTGTGAGGATAGATATGCATTAAATCAGTAATTGCATAGAAATTACAAATTTAAATATAAATAATAGTTTAAACAAAATCATGGAAGAAAACACAACGGCGGGAGGAACTCCCGAAATGTCACAGCCAAACGCTGGCCAGCTAGGCGCAGTAAATGAGCCAACTTTCGATGAGAAAATGGACAGGATTAGAGTAAGCATTAAAGATGTGGGCGGTTTTGTTCTTAGAACCAAAGAACAAAAAATAGAAGCCGACAAAGTTGTAGGTCAAGATGTAGAAAATACAGGAGAGGTTATTGCCAATCTTATGTTGGCTTACAGACACTTGGAAGACGCTTCAATGAGAATCGGAAAAGTTAAACAAGCCAGAAATGGCGGAGTAAGCGTGTACGACAAGAACGTAGTTGGAAGTCCTGAATAGTTTATTTCTTTGGCGCTCTTTCTGTTTATCATTCCTTTGTTTCCTGACGAGGAAGACGTTCGCGCGAACGGTCGAGTGGTAAACAGCTAAGAGCGTCAAGATTAATAAATTATTAATAATAAACATGTACCTATTTTTTGACACAGAAACAAACGGACCGCCTAAAAGTTGGAACGCTCATGTTCATGACCTGGATAATTGGCCAAGGATGATTCAATTGGCCTGGGCGCATTATGATGAGAATAAAAACAAATTAGCCGAGCATTGCTATATCATCAAGCCCGAGGGATTTGAAATCGGTGAAGAAACGGCCAAGATTAACCGGATCACGCAAGAAAGGGCGGAAAAAGAGGGTGTACCGCTTAAATATGCTTTAGGAATGTTCGCTATGACCGTGAAGCAATCAAAGTTTTTAGTAGCGCACAACGTCAGTTTCGACAAAGCTGTTATTGGAAGTGAATTCATTCGGTCCGGAATGGAGGAATTTTATGAAGCAATTAAGGATATTGAAAAAATTTGCACGATGAACAGCTCAACTGATTTTTGTAAAATTCCCGGATCGCATGGGTATAAGTGGCCAAAACTCGAGGAACTTTACGAAAAATTATTTAACGCTGAGGTTGATGACAATCTTCATGACGCGCTAATCGATGTCAGGGTGATGGTTGAATGTTTTTTTGAGCTTAAAAAATTGAAGGTAATAAAAAACGATGAAAGAAGTAATTAAAGAATATTATTTTAAAGCTATATTTTTCGCAGTAATTATATTGGTATTCGTTTTGTTATTTAAATATCTCATGATCCCAAATTACAAAGAATGTTTAGACAAAGGATTTTCAAAAAGATATTGCATAACCACTAAATTTTTAAGATGACTAAAAAATTAGCACACCTAAAAAGGATCAAAAAGATAATCACAAAGAATCTTGACACAGAAAGCCGTAACATTGTTGGTCGTTGGATCATGGAGGTCTTGAATGATCCTCGTCCTGATTGGATAAGGAATGTTTATGAGAGAGTTCGCCGATGGGAAAGAATGAATAACCATCACGCACTTGCATTAGGATGGACTATTGAGCATGTTCTCCGTGGAGATTCAATTGATAGTGTTGTAAGCGGTAGCGAATTTCGTGGTGATTTTTTTTGTGGGATTGGTATTGGAACGGGATCACCGACATTTTTTCAGTCTAAAAGAAGAAGATTCCCACGTGATCTTGTGGGTGTGAAAATTTATGGTCGGGGGGTAAAAGAGTTTAAAATCAGAAAGCTTTTTGCAGAAGCAAAAAAGATTATTGAGCAAAGATCTATCGGACAAACATTTCTACCAATTTAAAACTAAAATGAAAATCAAACCCTACAAAAATAATCCCAAGAAACACCCAAAAAAACAAATCGCAAAAGTTGCTGAAAGCATTAAGGCTTTTGGATGTAAGCAACCGATCGTGGTTGATAAGGCAGGGGTTATTGTGGTTGGCCACGCGCGCTATTTGGCTTTTAAAAAATTAGGAATAAGTAAAATAAAAAAAGCCGGATTTTCCAAAAAGGGGGATGACTTTATCCCGATCATCTTAGCCGATGAACTAAGCGAGGAAGAAGTTAAGGCTTACCGGATTGCAGACAATAAACTTAATGAGAGTCCCTGGGATGTTAATCTGGCCATTGAGGAGTTGGGAAAGTTGAGCGGAGAGATGTTTGATCTAACCGGATTTGATAAAGATTTCATTATTGAGGTTCAGGAGGATGATTTTGACGCCCAAAAAGAATACGAAAAAATTAAAAAACCAAAAACTAGGGAGGGGAATTTATATCATCTCGGGTGTCATCGATTATTGTGCGGGGATAGCACTAAAAAGGAAGATTATAAAAAACTTTTAAATAAGGATTTGGCCCGGCTGATTTTCACGGATCCGCCGTACAATGTGGATTATAAATCACCGGCAGGGTTAGATTACACTTCTAAGAAATACGGGGGGAGCGGCGGAGCAATCTTCAACGACAAAAAATCTGACAAAGATTGCTTAATTTTCTACACCGAGGCGCTGAAAAATCTTCATTCTTTTTCTAGCGATGACGCGTCAATTTACTGGTGGTTTGCCATGAGAAACGCCTGGATTAATCAATCGGCTTTTAAAGAATCGAAGTGGCACTTAAGTCAGACGATTATCTGGGTAAAAAACGGCATGGTTTTCTCAAGAGGTCAGGATTTTCATCGGATGTATGAGCCTTGTTTTCATGGATGGAAGAAAGGCAAAAAACACTATACGAATAAACAAATCACCAACCTGAGAGATTTATGGAATTTAGATTTTGATGACTTTCAGGAAATGTTTGATGTTTGGTACGAGAAAAGAGACGCGCTTCAGGATTATGAGCACCCGACTCAAAAACCGGTCCGCTTGGCGGAGCGGGCGTTAAAGAAAAACAGCGAGGTTAATGATATTGTTTTGGATGTTTTTGGCGGAAGCGGATCAACACTAATCGCGTGCGAACAATTAAAGCGGCGTTGTTGCGCTATGGAGCTTGATCCCAAATATTGCGATGTAATCGTCAAGAGATTTGAAAAGTTTACCTGTCAAAAAGCTAAGTTAATTTAATAAAATGCCAAGAAAAAAACAGACCAAAAAAAGAGTAACTAAAAATAAAGGAGCAAAAGGAAAACCGAGAAAGCCTCAAAAGAGAAGGGCGGTTGTAAGGCGAAAGAGGGATGACGTAAAAAAAACCAACAAAAGAAAGAAAGAAAAATTACCAGGTAAGTACGCCTATGTAATCAAGGATAAGAATTTCGGAGAATTAAGGCTTATCAATAGCGCCAATGCCTGGTGGTTGGAAAGGGAAAAAGTCCTGCGTTTAATTGACGCTTTTAAGATTGATTCGACCGATGACGAAGCCTGTTTTTACGCTGGGATTAGTATTGACCAGTATAAGTACTTCAAAAAGAAGCATCCGGAGTTTTCCACCATAAAAACGGCCTGCAAGGAATTGCCAAAATTTAAGGCTCGCAAGACTTTATTTAATGATTTGCACGATCCAAGGACTGCTATGTGGTACTTGGAACGAAAGCTGAAAGAAGAATTTTCCCCACGTCAAATCATCGATGATGAAAGAAGAAAAAGGCCATTTGAAGACTTAACCAACGAAGAACTGGCGGAATTCATTAAAAAATCTAAAAAGTTTTTGTTAAAAAAATAAATAACGAATATGGAAATTATAAAAGTTCACTACACGCCGGGAAAAGAAGTTAAAAAATATTCGGAAATAGAAAAAGATGCAAAGGAAATGACCGAACTCATCAGCGGCGGTATCAAGCGCGGAGAATACAATAAGGGACACGCCTTAGCCCACGGTCAAGTAAGCGATGATCCTTTTGCCTTTTTTGTTCTTAGTGACAGCTTCTTTGAGCAATATGAATGGCCAGGCCAGGTCATTATCAATCCGGAAATAATCAAAACGCCGCAATTCATAAACATTGCCGAGAAAGGCAAGTCGGAAGACAAGAGAAAGAACACCATGGTTTACAAAGAGGGTTGTTTTTCTTTTCCGCACCGTAAACCGAAACGAGTGGAGCGCTTTTTTAGAATTAAGGTTCGTTATCAAATTAAGGGCACTCTTGGATTAAAGTCCGTCAAGGAATGGATTGAGGGAATCAAAGCTCATGTTTTTCAGCACGAAGTCCAGCACATTATTGGGAAAAATATTTATTTTGAAGTGTTAAAATAATGCCTAAAGAAAAAGACTTTAAAAATATGTCCGCCTTGCTTGAGG
>JAHKAQ010000044.1 GCA_018825765.1 Patescibacteria group bacterium | reverse complement strand
GATTCCTACTTAGCCATAAAACAATAGAAAAACTCCCTGAAGGGAGTTTTTCTATTGCAGTACCGCCAAGGGGAATCGAACCCCTGTTGCTGGACTGAGAACCCAGCGTCCTGGCCACTAGACGATGGCGGCGGAAATAACCTTAATAATATAGCGTTTTTTTGAAAAAAGACAAAATATATTGTATGATAACAGAAGAAAAGCATTGCTTAAAAAAGTAAAATAAAAATGAAAAAAAGAGAATATATTTTAGGACTTCTGGTGTTAGTCGGTGTATTTTTTTTAGGAGCGTTTAATTATTGCCAGGCGGACAGCGATACGATTTATGTTGACGCGAGCGTGGCGACGTCTGGAACCGGGTCGGCTTTGAGTCCGTATAAGACGATAAGCGAGGGATTGGAAGAGGCGGAAGAAGGCGACAAGGTAACGGTGGAAGACGGGACATATATTGAAAACATAAAGATTCCGGCCGGTGTGACCGTGGAAGGAGACGACAGGGAGACGGTATTTATTTACGCCAACGATTCAAGCGAGCCGACAGTGGAGATGAAGAACGGCTCTGAAATTAAGCAAGCTACAATCATGAACGGAAAATACGGGGTTTACGTGAAGTCAGAAAGCGGCGCTGTTATTACCAAGTGTATTATAAGGGATAATAAGAATTACGGGGTAAAGATTAAGCGAAGCACGCTGGTTGAGGATTATGAGGTTACAATTTCTTATTGCACCATTTTTAATAATAAGAAGGATGGAATTTACGGACAGAAGCGCGTGATTGATATTTATGATAATGAAATAAGCTACAATGACCGAAACGGGATCTATCTTGAAGGAGAAGTTTTTGCCGAAGTGAAGGATAATGATATAAATTATAACGATGAAAGCGGTATGGACGTGATGATTGACAGCTCGGAAATAGTGATCGATGACAATGATTTTAAGCATAATGACGGATCCGGGGTTGAAATCCACGCTATAAAAGGGGACGGGACTGTGGATGTCACTAATTGTAAATTCAAAAAGAACAAGAAATACGCGGTCCGAAGAGTTCAGCACGGCTGGGTTTATGAGGCGCTTTGGAAGGTATTGACTTTGGGGAGCGATAATACTTTTAAAAGAGACATTGAATTGTCAGATATAAAATTAAAGAAGTAAAAAGCGGATTAAAGAGGAGCGACAAATAGAAAAGATCGACCCGGATCCACGGGTTTTCTTAACATTTTTTAAAAAATGGGCTAAATTCAAAGCATGTATGATCACAAAAAAATTGAAGAAAAGTGGCAGAAGAAATGGGCTGGTTCAAAGATATATTCTCCGGACCTGGATAAGGCGAAAAAACCTTTTTATAATTTGATGATGTTTCCTTATCCGTCGGCCGAAGGTTTGCACGTGGGCAATATGTATGCCTTTGTTCATTCCGACTGTCTGGGCCGTTTTAAGCGTTTGGAAGGATATGATGTTTTTGAGCCGATTGGCCTGGACGGTTTTGGGATTCACAGCGAGAACTATGCCATAAAGATCGGCGAGCATATTCGGGACGTTTCCCGGCGCACGGAAAAGCATTTTTATCAGCAGCTGCACATGATTGGCAATCAATACGACTGGACGCGCACGGTGGAGACTTACAAGGAAGATTATTATAAATGGACGCAGTGGCTGTTTTTAAAGATGCATAAAAAGGGCCTGGCTTACAGGAAAAAGGCGCCGGTAAACTGGTGTCTGTCTTGCAAGACTGTTCTTTCAGATGAGCAGGTAATTTCCGGTAAGTGCGAACGTTGCGGCACGCAGGTGGTAAAAAAGCAAATGGCTCAATGGTTTTTTGGGATTACTAAATACGCCAAAAGGCTTTTGAAAAATCTTAACTGGATTGACTGGACAGAGGAAGTGAAGCTGGGCCAGAAAAACTGGATCGGCCAAAGCCAGGGCGCTTTGATAGATTTTCCTGTTTTGGAATCGAAAAAAAAGATCAGGGTATTTACCACGCGGCCGGACACGGTTTTTGGCGCCACTTATTTGGTGTTGGCGCCGGAGATGGCCGAAGAGCTGGATTTGAGCCGGGTTTCGAATCAGGCCCAAGTAAAAAAATATATCAGCCGAAGCAAAAAAAAGACCGAACAGCAAAGGTTGGAGGAGAAGCGGGAGAAGACCGGCGTGGAGCTTAGGGGACTTCAAGCGGTTAATCCCTTAAATAACGAGAAGATTCCTGTCTGGATCGCGGATTATGCTTTAAAGGAATACGGCACGGGCGCGATTATGGCGGTGCCGGCGCATGACGGACGGGATTTTGAGTTCGCGAAAAAGTATGGATTGGAGATTAAGTGCGTTGTAGATCCTTCCGAATATAGACTGGTTGCTAAAGTTCCATCAGAGGACTTCCAAGAAATTGTAGAGGAAATATTGAAAGGGAAAAAGTGTTATGAATATAAGGGAAGAGCGATAAACTCTGGTTTGATAAACGGGCTTGAAACAAAACAGGCTATAAGGAAAATTATAAAATATTTAGAAAAAAATAAGCTTGGCAGGCGGGCCACGACTTACAAGCTTCGCGACTGGTGCGTTTCGCGCCAGCGTTATTGGGGGCCGCCGATTCCCATGATTGAATGCGAAGAGTGCGGCTGGGTGCCGGTCAAGGAAAAGGATTTACCGGTTAGATTGCCGGATATGGACAGTTTTCATCCGGACGGTTCAGGCAAGGGCCCGCTAAATAAGGTGGCGGATTTTGTAAAGACAAAGTGTCCAAAATGCGGCGGCGCGGCGCGGCGCGAGACCGACGTTTCTGATCCGTTCGTTGATTCCAGCTGGTATTTTTTTCGCTATCTTAATACCAACGATGATAAACAGCCGTTGAATAAGTCGAGAATGAAGAAGTGGATGCCGGTTGATTTGTATTTTGGCGGCAAGGAGCACGCGGTGCTGCATCTTTTATACGCGCGCTTCGTGACTATGGTTTTGAAAGATTTAGGATATATTGATTTTGAAGAGCCTTTTTCTAAATTTTTCGGCCACGGGCTGATTGTAAAAGACGGAGCAAAAATGAGTAAGTCCAAGGGAAACATCGTGAATCCGGATGAATATATCGAGCGTTTTGGCGCGGATAGCGTGAGGCTTTATCTTATGTTTTTAGGCGACGCCAGGCAGGGAGGCGACTGGAAAGACGCGGGCATGGCTGGAATGTTTCGTTTCGTGAAGCGTCTATGGAGATTGTATGAAAATGATGTCAACGCGCTTAGTCTGACCAGGAAAAAGATTAAAGGAGCTGAAAAAGGGGATTTGGAAAAAACCGGAATAAGAAAGCTGCACAGCACAATAAAAAAGGTAACCAGAGACCTTAACAGGATGAGTTTTAACACGGCTATCGCAAGAATCATGGAGCTGGTTAACTGGCTGGGCCGTGAAAAGAGCAATTTGAGTCCTGATTTCAACAATCGGGCGCGAAAGATACTGGCTGTTCTTATAAGTCCGTTCGCGCCGTATTTAGGCGAGGAGTTTTGGCAGAAAACCGGCGGCCGGGAATCGGTTTTTAAAGAGAAATGGCCGGAGTTTAAAGAGGAACTGGCGCGGAAAAAGGAGATAGAGCTGGTAATTCAGGTAAACGGCAAACTTCGTTTGAAAATTTTAACAGGAGTGAATATTACAGCGCAGGAGGCAAGAAAAAAGGCGCTGGAACAGGAAAGAATAAAAGAACTAATCGCTGACAAAAAGATAAAAAAGGTTATTTTTGTAAAAGGGAGGCTGATAAATATTGTAATTTAAGGTTTCAAATAAATGATTAGAAAATTTTTTAAATTTTTTCTTTCTTTGGCGCTTGTTTTTTCTTTTTTTATTGTCGCTCAGGGCTTTTGGCCGAAATCAAATTATATAAATAAAGCCAGGCAGTTGATTGAGGTCGGGATCGGCGGCAAAGAGGAAAAAGTTCCGGCGCCAACGGGTTTGAAAAAAGTTAATTACAGCTGGACCTATAAAGGGAAGAATTTTTCTTTTTCCAAAGATTTATATGATTCTATTTTCAAATATTATCAGTCCCGGCCCAAGGTTTTTTCATACATGGGCAGTTTGCCCCTTAATTGGGAAAATGAATACTATGAGATGTTTTTAAAAAAGCGGGAAGGCGATGATTCCATGGAAGAGTTAGCGCGGATTATAGGTAATTTGGGACAGGAAAACGGCTTAAGTGATGATGAAATCGTGGAACTCGCGGCTAGTTTCACGCAATCAATTGATTATGACAGCGCGAAAGCAAAAAAGATTTTGGCCGGGGCCGAGGATGAAAAACCAAGATTCGCTTATGAAGTTTTATATGAGAAAAAAGGGGTTTGTTCGGGAAAAACTTTTCTTTTGGTTTCTGTTTTAAGGGAGCTGGGCTATGGCGCGGCTATTCTAGAATATGAAAGCGAGACGCATATGGCGGCTGGAGTGTTGTGTCCTAAAGAGTATTCAGTGGATAATTCCGGCTATTGTTACATTGAGTCAACAAATCCCGGACACAAAATTGGGATAGTGCCGGAATTGGATTCTTTGAACAACGCGGCTCTGGCGAAGGGAGAACTTGGTTATTTCAATGAAAGCAGCGGGACAGAGGGGGCGGTGAGGAATTTAAGCCGGGTAAGGATCTATCAGAAGACTCAAGGAAAGGTATATCAGGGGATTGGGAAAACCATGACAACCATAAAGGACATAGAAGGGCTCGAGACACAGATTTTTAATAAGAGAGAAGAATTGGAAAAAGAAAAGCAGCGGCTTGATAATTATAAAGAAGAATTGGGAGAGCTGGAGAGAGAAATGGGCAGGTTAAAAAGGCAAGAAAAATATGATGAGTATAATGATTTGGTGCCCAGATATAATAATAAGGCCGAAGAGGTAAGAGGTTACGTGGTAAAATACAATAAGGAGGTGAAAAATTTCAACTCAATTGTTGATAAATATAATTTATTGGTGCGGAGTTTTTAGTATTTGACAAGTATAGGTATTTTGTGTTACTCTTAAAAATAAGTTAAAGGTGGATTTATAAGAATTGATCTGTTTGTTTATATGGAAAAGAATGGAAAAAAATTCAATAAAGAGATAAACATGAAGGGGCTTAAAAAGCCTTTTGATTTTGTTATTAACGCTATATATAGCCTGCCTAACGAGAGAATGCAGGAAGTTATTATAAAGCGTTTTGGCCTGGAAAATGAAAATCCTCAAACCCTGGAGAGTATTGGAAAAAAATTCAGCATCACAAGAGAAAGAGTGCGTCAAATAGAAAGTGAAGCCTTAGCTAGAATAAAGCGGGAACAGAGGAAAAATAGAATCGCGGAGGTTCGGCAAAAACTAAAGGAGCTGATTGAAAAGAGAAAGGGGATTATGAGCGAAGAAAGAATTCAGAATGAATATTTAAATAGAAGACTGGATAAGACAGATATTCGTTCGCTTCTTTTGGTGCTAAAAATGGGAGATGAGTTTTATTTTTTAAACAGGCCGCAGGATTATGAAAAAACCTGGTATTTAAAGGGGGCGGATATTGGTTTGATCTATGAATTAACAGAATGGCTGCAAAGATCCCTGGAACAGCGAAAAAAAGTGGCTTCAAAAAAGACGGTTTTGACGATATTGAATAAAAATGAAAAATTTATTCCAATTGACGATGAAATTCTTTACACTTATTTAGATATACCAAAAATAATCCAGAAAGATATTTTTAATAGATGGGGGCTGGCTAATTGGCCGCTCATTCATCCAAGGGGAGTAAGGGATAAGATTTATCTGGCTTTTAAAAAGCGAGGCGAACCGATGCATTTTAATGAGGTTTCAAAGGAAGTGAATGATTTGGGTATTGATAGAAAACAGGTTTGCACGCCCACGGTGCACAATGAATTAATCAAAGATAAAAGATTCGTGCTTATTGGCCGCGGAATTTACGCGCTTTCTGAATGGAATTACAACCCAGGAACAGTAGCGCAAGTGTTAAAATCTATTTTAGAAAAGCAAGGGAAGCCAATGTTAAAAAATGAACTGGTTAAAGAAGTGTTGAAGCAGAGAAAAGTTAAACCAGGCACGGTTATTTTAAATCTTCAAAATTCTCAGTTGTTTTTGAAAAAAGATCAGGATTTATATTTTTTGAAATAAGCGGATTGAAAGACAGATCGAATTAAACTCTTTCCACGTAGCTTCCGTCCTGGGTGTTTATTTTTATAATATCTCCTTTGTTGATGAACAGGGGAGCGTTTAATTCCCAGCCGGTTTGGATTTTTACTTTTTTAGTGCCGCCGTCGGCGGTGTTTCCTTTTATACTGGGCGGGGCTTCGGTGACTTCAAATTCAAGTTTAATAGGCAGTTCAATGTTAATGGGTTCCTGGTTAAAATAAATAATTTCCACCTGGCAATTTGGTTTCAGGAAATTATGAAGATGCCCCAGGGCATTTTTATCCAGGGAGAATTGATCGAAATCCTCCTGATTCATGAAATAAAAAAGATCGTTCTCATTATATAAATATTGAGCCTTTTTTTTATCAAGCTCGGCCTCAAGTATTTTATCAGAGTCGCGAAATGTTTCTTCTTTGAGGTTGCCGGTTTTTAGATTTTTTAATCTGGTTCTTAGAACTGCTCCCTGACGGCCGATTTTTGAAAAAATAGCCCTTAGGACTTGATAGGGCTGATTATTGAGTTCTATATTTGAGCCAATTTTTATTTTGTGGATATCCAGCATTTTTTAGGTTCTGACAAATGGGAGAAGGGCGATGGAACGAGCCCTTTTAACTGTTTTGGCGACAACTCTTTGATGTTTGGCGCAAAGAAAAGTTTTTCTGGGCGGCCTTATTTTTCCCTGCGGCGTAATAAATTTTTGCAGTAAATTAGTATCTTTGTAATCAATTTTATCAATATTGTTGGCGCAAAGGTAGCAACTCTTTTCTGTCTTATTGTCCATAAATAAATTTAAGTTTTTTAAAAGGGAATGTCTTCAATTCTTATTTCCTCATCCTGGCTGTCGGATTTATCATTCTTTTTTTCTTGAGAATCGGATTTAGCTTCTTTTTTTGCTGGCGGGTTGTTATTTTTCTGGTAATTCGCTCCCTGGGGTTTGGATCCCATCTGCATACGACCATCAAGACCTCCGATTATTATCTCTGTCTGATATCTTTTCACACCATCTTTTCCTTCCCAGTTTCTGGTTTCAATTCGACCCTCAATATATACCTCCTGTCCTTTGATTAAATATTGAGCGGCAATTTCGGCGATTTTACCCCACAAGACTACATTGTGGAATTCTGTCTTTTCCTGTTTCTGGCCCGACTGATCATTCCAGGTGCTGCTGGTAGCCACTGTCATAGAGGTAACGGATTTTCCGGAAGTGGTGGTGCGGGCCTCTGGATCCTTGGTAAGCCTTCCGACAATTATTGCTTTGTTTACGTTCATTTTTAATTTTAACGGCTTGTTTATTTAAATTAAATCATCTTTTAGGATATCGTCTATTTTTTTATCCAGTTCTTCGATTTTTAATTTTTCTTTTCTGGATTTTTTTAATTCCTGATTTTCTTTTTGCTCCTTTTTGGTTCTGACAGTCTGCTTTGGTGTTTTTTTTGATTTTTTTTCAGGTTGTTCCCGGGTTTCCCGGGTTTTGTTTCTGGTGGTTTCTGGTTTTTCGGTTACAGGTTTTGGTTTTTTAGTGGACGCAGGCTGTTCCTGCTTTTTGGGCTCGGGTATTTGTCCCGCCCTGATGAGGGAATAGCGGATAATTTCTGGCACTGGTTTTAACTTTTCTTTGAGCATGGTTGTGAATTTTTTCTCAATAAGCACGCGGCTTACAATATAGATTCCGTTTTTCACTCTTTTTATAGGGAAAGCCAGTTTTCGTTTTTGCGGCTGGCTTTGTTTTTTAATTTGGCCGTTGCAATGTTTTATTATTTTTTGGATGGTTTCCTTTATAGAATCAATGCTTTCGAATTTTTCAAGCGGAACAATGTAGATTAGCTCATATTCGGTTTGATTTATCCTGGGCGTATGTTCTTTGATCATTAAATTAAAATTAACAGAATACTTATGAAACGGCTGTAAAGAAAAGATTAAAAAAAATTAAATTTTTTTAGAAAGCTATAAACACCAGAGAAACTCCAGTATTTATGAGTATAACAGAGAGAAGGGGATTGTAAAGAGAAAAAACAGTCGAAGTTTCGACTGTTTATAAGGTGAAGGCCGGGGGTAGTCAAGGGGGCGGGGCGGGGTAAGTCGGGGGTGGGCTTCCTCCCTAAGCCCTTATAAAAACCCGGCCTTCACCTAATTTTGGGAGGAGGGGATGCTTAAAACATAGAGGAGTTTTTGAAAAAAATCAAGCAATAGGATTATTTAGAGTTTTATTCCATAGCCTTTCTCTTCAATTTTTCAGGCATTTTTTCAATGGCGTAGCGGAGCGCGGTTCGCGGCAGGATAGCTTTTTTGTTTAACACAAAAGTAAAAATTTGTTTTTGATGATGGTTAGCCGCTTCTTTTAAGAGCCAGCCATAGCCTTTTTGAACCAGATCATCCCTGTCTTTTAAAAGCAGCCGGGCGATTTTCAGGCTTTTTTGAAGAAAGACAGCCTGATTTTTTTCTTTTTGCCGGACGGGATAAATTAAGGAAACAGCCGCGGCTCGACGGAGCCAGCGGTTAGGAGACCGGGTCCATTTTTCAAGTTCAGACGCGAGTTCGGGATATTGGCAGATTAGATAACCGACTGAATGAGTGCAGAAATCATCGCAATGAGCCCAGTTTTTGACGAATTTTTTAAGCCATTTCTCAAAAGTTTTAAAGTCAGTTTTTTTAAATTGTTTTTTTAACTTAAAAGTAAAAGAAAGGGCGATGGAGCCAAGTTCCATGAAGCCGGTTTCAAGAAGCGTTTCGCAGAGAGAGAAGATTTCCAGCTTAGGCAGATGTTTTATTTTTTGAAAATAAGAGTTGGCGATTTTTCGGGTGTCTTTGGCTCTGGTGCCAATGGGTTTTATTTTTTCCTTGAAAAAGCTCATGGATCCTTTTTTGTAGGCTAAATCCTTATTTTTTTCCAGGTCTTTTTTTATTTGGCGGATAATTTCTTGATAATGCATCTGGTTTGTTTTTTAGTTTAAGTTATTGTAGAATTTGCTTACCGTATCTCTTGTTAAATTAAGGGTTTTTAATTTTTAAGTCAAAGTTATGCCTCATCAATTTATTATAAACGGCGGAAAAGATATTGGCGGAGAAATTGAAGTGAGGGGAGCTAAGAATTTTGCCTTAAAGGCTTTGGCCGCGGCTTTATTGACTAAAGAAGAGGTAGTTATAAGGGGATTGCCGAAGATAAGCGACGTGTCAATCATGATAAGTCTTTTAGAGAAAATGGGATCGAAAGTGACCAGGACAGGAGAAAGAGACATAGCAATAAAGACAAAGGAAATTAAAGCCATGGAACTTGACCGGAAACATTCCCGGAGAGTGCGGGCCAGCATTGTAATGATGGGGCCGCTTCTTTCAAGAAAAGGCGAGGTAGTAGTGCCTCATCCAGGCGGGGATCTTATTGGCAAGCGGCCGATTAATTTTTTTATTGACGCTTTCAGGAAGATGGGCGCGAAAGTAAAGAAGTCAGATTCTCAATATCGAGTGACGGCTAAAAACGGATTAAAGGGCGCTTTGATTTTTTTCCCTAAAGTGAGCGTGACCGGCACTGAGACTGTTATTCTGGCCGCGGTTTTGGCTCGAGGAACAACTCTAATAAAGAACGCGGCCATGGAACCGGAGATAGTTCATTTGTGTAATTATTTGGGCCAGATGGGCGCCAGGATTTCCGGCGCCGGCACTACCACGATTGAGATTCAGGGAGTGGGTGAGCTAAAAGGAGGGATAATGGAAGTAATGCCTGATCGAATTGAGGCCGGGACTTTTGTAATGATGGGAGTGATGAATAACGCGGATCTGACGGTGAAGAAATGCAATCCGGGTCATTTGGAGGCTTTGTGGGAGCAGTTGGAGCGGGCCGGGGCTAAATTTGAAATCGGGGGTAATTGGGTGCGCACTATTCCAACAAAAGGCAGATTAAGATCGGTTTCAGTGCAAACCCACGAGTATCCGGGTTTTGCCACGGATCTTCAGCCGATTTATACTTTGCTCATGACTCAGGCTTCGGGGATTTGCGTGGTGCATGAGCCGATTTTTGAAGGCCGGTTGTTTTTTACCGATCTTTTAAGCCGCATGGGAGCAAGCATTATTATGTGCGATCCGCACAGGGTAACAGTAAAGGGCCCAACTAATCTTATCGCCAAGCAAATTGAGAGTCCGGATATCAGGGCCGGGATCGCGTTAATTCTGGCGGCTATAAAGGCGCGGGGCGAGTCAGTAATAAATAACGCTGAAATAATAGACAGGGGATATGAAAAAATAGAGGAGCGGTTAAGGAAGATAGGGGTGGATATAAAGAGAAGAAAATTAAAAATTTCGTCGTGAGAGCCTATGGGGCATGAGACTCAAAGGCAGAGTCAGAGATTAAATTTATTTCAAAAAAAAAGTGTTTGTAAAAAAAATTGGAATTGATCTTGGAACGGCCAATACTTTAGTGGCGGTTCCGGGTAGAGGCATTGTTTTGAACGAGCCTTCGGTAGTAGCTTTGTCGGTTGAAGATAACAGGATTTTGGCTATTGGGGAGGAGGCAAAAGTAATGATCGGGCGCACGCCTGATCTGATTAAAGCCAGCCGGCCCATGAAAGACGGAGTGATCGCTGATTTTAGGATTACCGAAGCTATGCTTCGTCATTATTTTACTAAAGTAGGCGGGAGAATAAGGATTTTCAGGCCCGAAGTGGTGATTTCCATTCCGGCCGGTATCACTTCCACGGAGCGGCGGGCGGTGATTGACGCGGCCCTGGAAGCCGGAGCCAAGGCGGCTTACGTGGTAAAAGAGCCGGTGCTGGCCGCTATCGGCGCGAATATTCCGATTGATTCGGCTTCGGGCAATATGATAATTGACATTGGCGGCGGAACAACCGAGGTAGCGGTTATTTCTTTGGGCGGAGTTGTTTCAGCCACTTCCGCCAGAGTAGGGGGTAATCGGCTGGATTTGGCCATAAAAGAATACGTGAGGAAAAAACACGCCCTGGCTATCGGAGATCAAACGGCGGAAAGGGTGAAGATAACATTAGGCAGCGCTTTGCCGCAAAATAAAGAAGAGAGCGTTGAAATAAAAGGGCGGGACTTAATGGCTGGACTGCCAAAGATTATAACGGTTACCACTAACGAGGTCACTGAAGCGATCGACGATGAACTGGGAGAAATTATTCAGGCGGTAAAAAAGGTCCTGCAGGAAACGCCGCCGGAACTGGCCGCGGATATAATTGACCGGGGCATGGTGCTCTCGGGCGGCGGAGCGTTGCTTCACAGCCTGGATCAGCTGATAGCGCGTTCAGTGGGCGTGCCCTGCTACGTGGCTGACGATCCGCTGCTTTGCGTGGCGCGGGGAACTTCCAAAATTTTGGATAATCTGGACGTGTATAAAAAGAGCATTATAACCGGTTAAAGTTTATTATGATAATCGGGATTGACGCTTCAAGAGCTTTTGGGACGGAGAAAACCGGAGTGGAAAAATACAGCCGGGAGTTGCTGGAAGGGCTGATAAAAAGAAAGCATGATTTTTTGGGCCACAAAGTAGTTGTATTTGTTCGCGGCAAAGTAAAGGGGCCGAGTCTGCCCAAAGGCTGGAAGTATAGTCAGGTTGATCGTGGGGTTTTATGGACCCAGGCTGGACTTTTTTTAGGGATTTTACGAGAGAAGATAGATGTTCTTTTAGCGCCGAGTCACGCTTTGCCGATATTGGCTGGTTTTTTGGGGAGAGTTAGAATGATTTACGTGCTTCACGGAATGGAAATGTGGCAGAAACCGCAATGCTATCCCTTTCTGGAAAGATTAAAAGATAAGTTTTTGATAAGAGCGAGTATTCGGGTGGCGAATGAGGTAATCGCGGTTTCGAAAAACACGAAAGAACAAGCGGTGAAGTTTTTAAAAGCCAGGCCGGACAAGATTAGAGTAATTTATCAGGGGGTAAGTTTGCGAGATAGAAGAGAGATGACCGAGGATCGAGTTCAAAAGGTCTTGGCCTTGTATGGGATAAAAAGGCCTTATATAATTTATCTGGGCAGACTGGAGGCAAGAAAAAATGTCGCGAAATTAGCGCGGGCGTTTGATGAGTTTAAAAAATTTGTGTTTTATGAGGCCGGCCGGCCGGCCGGAAAGTTTGGGGATTTGCAGCTGGTGCTGGCCGGCAGTCAGGGATTTAAATACAAGGCAATACAAAAAGAGATAAAAAGAGCGGATTGCGCGACAGATATAATAGAGACAGGATACGTGAAAGAGGAGGATAAAGCGATTTTAATTGGCCAGGCGCGGGCGCTTATCATGGTGAGTTTGGCCGAGGGATTTGGAAGAACCGTGCTAGAGGCAAGGCGTTTGGGAGTGCCGGTTTTAGTGTCGCGCATTGGGGTTTTTGAGGAACTTTGGCAAGGCTTTGAAGGGGTGGTGTTTTGCGATCCAGGATCGGCGAGAAAGATAAAAAGAGGAATTAAAAAGGTTCTAGAGCTAGGCGCCGGGGAAGACGATAGAAGAAAAAGGGTGCAAAAACAAAGAGAAAAGTTAAAGGAGTTTGACAGGGAAAAAGCTGTTGAATTAATAATAGAGGAAATAAAGAGAGGTTTTAGAATTAAGAATTTTTCCTAAAATCAACGGTTTTTTGTATACTAAATTAACATTTTAATAAACATCAAAAATACAAATGGAAAAATTTGGTGAAAAATTTTTACACCAAAAAGACAGCTCTCTTCATACCAGCAAGCCGGTTGAAAATACCCAAAGAAGAAGAAAAGCCCGGGGAGAAGAGATTTCCCGGAAGCCAGAGGATAAAATCGCTTCCTACTTAGAAAGACTGGAAATCGCGTTTAATCCCAAGCCATTGGACAATGATCCTGGTTTTGGAAGAAAGGAGCGCAATATTTATTTGTTAAAAAAAGGGCTTTATGAATCAGTGATCATAAAACCCCAGGATATTCCGGAAAGCTATTTCAAAAATCAGCGAAGATTAGCCAGAGAACAAGGCCACGGGGATATTGAAATTACCGACCAGGTTAAAGAAGAGGCGGCTGAGATAATCATAGCCGACCAGCGATCAACGTTAGACAACTGGATAGATTATTTTACCTCTTCTGATTCAGACAGCTATCCTGCGTGGGCGAAATATTGGGCCTTCCAGGGAATGTTAAGGCTCTCCACTTACGATAAAGAAAAACAGGCTTTTGGAAAGAGAAAAAAAGACACAACGGCCCCGTTTCCGGATTTAAACCGGGAAGCGCTGGCTTACGCGGTCGACGCAGTGATAAAAAAAGTGGAGAAGGAGGAACTGCCGACCGATGATCCTGAATTCAAGAAAATTCTGCAAGGAGCAAATTTTGGTAAACTTTACGCCTGGGCGATCGAAAAAGTCACTCCGGCTAAAGAGTCAGAGTTATCAAACACAAGAGGCCAATGGGTCAAATTCAATAAAGGCTCGGATCATTCGCCGCTTGTAAGATCACTGGAGGGACATGGAACCGGATGGTGCACGGCCGCCGAAAGCACGGCGAAAACGCAGCTTCAAGGCGGGGATTTCCATGTTTATTATTCCCATGACGATAAAGGCAAGCCAACCATACCAAGAGTCGCTATACGCATGGAGGACGAGAAGATTGCCGAGGTAAGAGGAGTGGCGCACCAGCAGAATCTTGACCCGGATATGGCTGATTCTGATATTCTTGAGAAGAAGTTGCGGGAATTCGGCCAGGAGGGTGAAAAATATCAGAAAAAGACAGCTGACATGAAGCGACTGACCGAAATTGAAGGAAAAGTTAAAGAAGGAAAGGAATTGACGAAACAAGATTTGCGTTTTCTTTATGAGGTTGATGAAGAAATTTTAGGATTTGGTTACAAAAAAGATCCCAGGATAGAGGAGATACTAGCCATGAGACAAGACATGAGGGAAGATCTGGCCTTAGCTTTAGACTGTAAGAAGAATGAGATTAGTTTTACAGCCGAAGAAGCTTTAAGCGGAGGCATTAAATTCCATTGGGATTGTCTTGATCTCCCCGGCCTCACTTCAGCCGAAAGCCTGGTTCTGCCAAAATCAGTCGGAGGAGATCTTGATCTCTCCAACCTCACTTCAGCCGAAGGCCTAGTTCTGCCCAAATCAATAGGCGTAAATCTTGTTCTCTCCAACCTCACTTCAGCCAAAGGCCTGACCTTTCCTGAATCGGTAAGAGGGCATCTTTATCTCCCCGGCCTCACTTCAGCCGAAGGCCTGGTTCTGCCAAAATTAGTCGGATGGAATCTTGATCTCTCCAGCCTCACTTCAGCCGAAAGCTTGGTTCTGCCTGAATCAATAGGAGGGCATCTTGATCTCTCCAGCCTCACTTCAGCCGAAAGCCTGGTTCTGCCAAAATCAGTCGGAGGAGATCTTGATCTCTCCAGACTACCCTTGGAGGAGAGGGAAATGTTAAGGGAGAAATATCCTAAATTAAGAATAAAGCCCAGATGAGATATAAGGGGTATTCATATTTCTTGTTAGTAACGATACAGAAGTACAAGAAGTTGACAAAAATTGAATTTTCATTATCTTATTTTCAGGCTATATATTGAATTAAATATTCTAAATTATAATGGAAAATAACAAATTTTTAACCAGAGAGGGTTTAAAGCAGATAAAAGGAGAGCTGGATAAGAGAAAAAAGGTTTTAAGAAAAGAGATTTCCTATGCCATAAAAGACGCTAAAGAGCAGGGGGATTTAAGTGAAAACGCGGAATACAGCGAAGCAAAGTCGCGAGAAACTGAAAACGAGAAAAGAATCGCCGAACTGGAGTCGGTTTTGAAGAATAGCGTGGTAGTAAGAAAGAACGGTAAGAGTAAAAAGATAGATATTGGCAGTGTGGTAAAGGTAAAAACCGGCAGGGCAGGGGAGCGTATTTTTCGTATCGTGGGAAGCAATGAAGCTGATCCTATATCCAATAAGATTTCCAATGAATCTCCGATTGGCGCCGCGCTTATGAATAAGGCGGCCGGGGACAGTATTGAAGTTGAAGCGCCTAACGGGAAAATAAAATATCAGGTTTTGGGAGTGGAAAATAAGTAAGCTAATAAGCGGGCCATTGGCCCGTGTTTTTTTAAATAAATTTTTAAACAAAGACCATAAATGAAAAAGGTAATCTTAATCAAGTTTGGCGGATCGATCATGGTTCCGGAATGGCCGGACGAAGAGTATATAAAGAAGTTTCGTGATTTGTTAAACAGGCTTTCGAACAGTTACCGCTTTATTCTGGTAACTGGCGGCGGCGGCGTAAACGAGAGGTATAACAGGATAGCAAAGAAGATAAATAAAGTGGCCAATGACAAGCTGGACTGGATGGGGATTTACGCTACCAGATTAAACGCTCAACTTTTAATAAGTATTTTTTCCGATAAATGTTATCCGCGGGTGATAACTGACCCGACCGAGGAAATAGACTGGAAAGAGGATATTCTGGTGGGCGCGGGCTGGAAGCCGGGCTGGTCCACGGATTATGATTCGATGATTTTAGCTCACCGGCTGGGAGCGGAACGGGTGATTGTGGCGACTAACACGGATTATATTTTTGACAAAGATCCTAACAAACATAAAGACGCGAAGCCTCTGAAACATTTAAGCTGGAAAGAGTTAAAAAATATGGTGGGAGATAAATGGGTTCCCAGAATGCATATCCCGCTTGACCCTTCAGCCACCCAATACGCCGAGGAAAAAGGCATGTCGGTAATTAGCTTAAACGGCCGCAAACTGGACAATTTACAGCTGGCCATCAAGGGTGGAGAATTTGAGGGAACCGTGATATCATAATCCCACGACCTGGTAGGGTTTTGTAATTTAAGGAATATTTTTTTAAGTGTCTTTATGAGTTCGACACTCAGGAAAGAAAGAATGGAAAAATTGAAAAGAATAAGAGAAAAGGGGATTAATCCTTACCCTTCGCTTTATTTTGAAAAGCAGGATATTAAACAGGTTTTGAAAAAAAAGTTAAAGCAAAAGGTGAGAATCGCCGGAAGAATAATGCTGTTTCGCGACATGGGGCGGATTACTTTTATGCAAATTAGGGATGAAAGCGCGACAATGCAGGCCGTGATAAACAAAAATGAGTTTGAGGGAGATTATAAGTTTTGGATAAAAAATTTGGATTTGGGCGATTTTGTGGGTATAACCGGGGAGCGCTTTGACACCAGGAAAAAAGAAAAGTCAGTGCTGGTAAAAAAGATTGTGCTTTTGGCCAAGGCCATAAGACCATTGCCGGATAAGCACAAGGCGTTGAGAAATCCGGAACAGCGCCTGCGAAAAAGATATCTGGATATTCTTTTTAATCCGGAAGTGCAGGACATGATTTATAAGCGGGAGAAGTTTTGGCAAAGTATAAGGGATTTTATGCGGGAGAGAGGGTTTCGCGAGGTGGAAACGCCGATCTTAGAAAACGTTTGCGGCGGCGCCGACGCTAATCCTTTCGTGACTCATCATAAAGCGCGGGACATGGATTTGTATCTTCGGATTTCCACGGGCGAACTGTGGCAGAAACGTTTGATGGTGGCCGGCCTGGAAAAGACTTTCGAGATTGGGCGCCAGTTTCGAAACGAGGGCATGGATCCGGAGCATTCGCAGGATTACACGCAGATGGAGTTTTACTGGGCTTACGCGGATTATAAAAAGGGAATGGAGCTGGTGCGCGAGCTTTACCGGGAAGTGGCTTTAAAAACTTTTGGAACCTTGAAGTTTAAGATAAAGGATTTTGAGGTGGATTTAGGAGATGAGTGGCAGACTTATGATTATACGGAAACGGTTAAAAAAATGACCGGGATAAATGTTCTGGAGGTCAGCCCGGAAGAGATAAGACATAAACTGGAATCCCTGGGCGTGGAGTATGAAAAGAATAATTTTAATTTAAGCCGGGCCGTGGATAATTTATGGAAGTATTGCCGTCGTAAAATCGCCGGGCCGGGTTTTCTTATAAACGAGCCCTTAATAGTGTCGCCGTTAGCTAAAAAGACCGAGGATAATCCCAAGCTGGCGGAGCGTTTTCACGTTATTTTGGGCGGGAGCGAGCTGGGAAACGGCTACAGCGAGCTAAATGATCCAATTGATCAGGCCAGGCGCTTTTTGGAGCAGGAAAAGCTAAGAGAAGCCGGAGACCAGGAAGCGCAGATGAGAGACGATGAATTCGTAGAAGCGTTGGAATACGGTATGCCGCCGACTTGCGGATTCGGCTTGAGCGAGCGGCTGTTTTCTTTTTTGATGAATAAAACCATTAGAGAGTGCCAGATTTTTCCCCTGATGAAACCCTTGGGTTCGGATTCTTGAGAAATTAAAAATGAAACAAAGCAATAAAAAAGAATTGATGCTTTTTCATTTAAAGCCGCTGATTTTGGCGCTGGTTATGTTTTTTGGCTACGAGCTTATTGCCTATCGCTGGGAAATTGTTTTTTGGGTGCTGGGCGCTTTGCTCATAGTGGTTACTTTTGGAGTTAATTTTATTTTGAAAAGCTGGCGGATTTCCGGACTGCCCACTTTGTATTTTATCGGCACCTCGACGCTGGTTTTTTTTGTAAGCGGCGGCTGGTTTATGCAGTTTTATATAATCGTGGCTACGGCCGGCTATTATCTTCTTTTGCTTAGTATTTACCGTTTGACCTTTAATAAAAGAGATCTGATATCAAGAAGAATTGAATATATGATTACTTTGGGCGTGGTTTTTGTGTGGAGCGCCAGCCTTTTCGCGATTTATCTTAATCGAAATATCGGCATCTGGGTAATTTCTTTAGTGCTTTACGCGGTTGTTCTTTTGGCTACCAGGCAGGCAATTGAGACTATGGTTTTTCGAAAAGAGCTAAATTACTGGCTGTTCAGTTTTATAATCGCTTATTGCATGGGAGTTTTGTGCTGGGGAATGTATTTTCTACCGTTTGGTTATTTGACGCTCGCCAGTCTAATGCTTGCTTCGTATTATATCTTAACCAACTATATTGTAAGCAACCTGCGGTCGGCATTTAATAGAAAAATTTTTCTGATAGATGTGGCGGTATTCTTTGTTACAGTGGGATTAGTGCTTGCTTCGGCGCGCTGGATGATTTTTGAATAAAGATAAAATGCTAAAAATAAAAGAAAATAAAATAGCAGAGTTTTTTAGGTTATTGGTTTTTTGGGGTTTGGTTTTTGTGTTCCTGACTGCTATTTTTGGGGTTGGGGAGCGGGCCGCGGCGGATGAGATTCAAAATGAAAATAGTTCAGCGAATAATTCAGGGCTTGACGCGGAGATAGAGGAAAAGGAAAAAGAACTAAAAGAAATAGAGGATAAAATTGAGACTTACGAAAACCTGGTGGAGTTAAAACAAAAACAACAGGCCACGCTTTCCAATCAGATCGAGCTGATGGATGAAGAAATAAAAAAGGCGCAGGAACAGATTACAAGAACAACGCAGGAAATGCGTCTGGTTGAATTAGAGATAAAGAAAATAGAATTAAGCATTCAGGAGAAAGATATTGAAATTGAGTACCGGAAAAAGATTCTCGCGGAATTGATCCGTAATCTTTACCGGGAGAGCCGGAGTAATTTTTTAGAGCTGATACTGCGTTATGATAATTTAGCTGATTATTTTTCCCAGGTAGAGCGCTTGAATCAGGTGAACGACAAAACAAAAGAAGTGCTGGATGATATAAACCAGGCTAAGGTCGAGCTTGAGACAAAAAGGGACCAGCGCAGGGAAAAATTTGATAAGATGGATTCCTTAAAAAATGATAGTTTAAAAGACAAGCAATATCTGGAATCAGAACAGCTGGCTAAAGAGAATTTGTTGAATTTGACCCAGGGAGAGGAGGATAAATACCAGGAAATGTTAGGCAGGTTTGAAGAGCAGAGAGAGGAGCTTTTGGGAAATATAGACGAAATGGCGGTTGAGAACTCTGGAGAGTTGGCTCAGGTAAAGTCCAAACAGAAAAAGCCCACTTCCGGCCTGTCATCTACCAGGTGGTATTTTTCTCAAAAGGATTCACGCTGGGGCGGTAATAATATCGGTATGTCGCGCACAAAAATGGCTAATTACGGTTGCGCGGTTACCTGCGTGGCTATGGTTTTAAAATATCACGGGATAAGCATGGATCCGGGAATTTTGGCCAAGCAGAGGATATTTTATTATGATCTTATTGTGTGGCCTGAACATTGGCAGGACGTGGAGCGGGTTTCCTCGACTTTTCACGGCAATATAAACTGGAAGACCATTGACAATGAAATAGAAAGCGGCAATCCGGTTATCGTGTTTATCAGGGCTTCGGGCCGCGGAGCCGGCCATTACGTGGTAGTGCACAGCAAAGATAAAAAAGGGGAATACGTAGCGCATGATCCTTATTGGGGAGCTAATATTTACCTTGATTCCACCCGGGATTATATCGGCGCTTTGTATGGGTCAAAGACCAGCATTGATCAGATGATAATTTATCACGGCAAGGGCGGCGCGGATAAGCGGACAGATAAAGAAAAGTGCAAGGATTCAGGCGGTAAGTGGAGCAGTAAAAAAGAAAAGTGCGCCTGCCCCAAGGATTATACTTTGGAGGATGAAGAGTGCGTTCTGGAAGAGGCGGCAAAAGAAGAGGAAAGTTGATTTTAAAAACTGCCAGCAGAAGATATCAGCCAGAGCCAGAGCCAGAGGAAGGAGGATATAAAGTAAAAAAGACGGCCCTTTTGGGGCCGTCTTAGGTATTTTTGTTTTATTTCATGGCGATTCTGGTGAAAGGACCGCTAACCGTGTTAACCCAACGTTTAACGCTTCCAGGAGGATGACTGGCACAGCTTGAGCCGCACTTCCAGGTAGTTACCAGTTTTTGCGGAGTGTCCAGACCTTGATCGCTTAATTCTTCCAGACGTTTGCCTACAACATTAACTGCCTGTTCAGGATTTTTGAATCCATAATAACCGCCGGCATAACCCCAGAAGTTGAACTGATAGTTATGCTTATAGCCGCTTTCTATTTTGGCAATGCCAACTAACAGGGCGGCGATTCGACGGTCTTTTTTAGCGATAAAGTCGATCATGGGTTCCATGCGGGTTCCCTGAAGCTCTAAGGCGATGTCCTGCTTTAGCTCCTGGTCAATAATTGCGCTATCTTTTACCTGAATGTTTTTTGAACTTTCAGGCATAAGCAGGTTTAGGTTGTAAAAGAGACGTTTGTTTTCATCCAGCACAGCGTTCTTTTTTATTTGATCCTGTTTTAATTCACCACGCTGACAGAGATTGTATTTTTGATTACCATCTATATTTTTAAGCTCGTCGAAAAAGGTTTTTTCATCCAGCGCCTCTTTTGCTTGAGCGTTAGAATAAATAAGGATGGTAAGAATCAGGATTAAAAGAAATAAACTGAATTTCCCGATTTTGGTTATTTCCAAACTTTTTCTTTGAAGAACAGCTTGGAATCTACGCATATATTAGGTTAATTTTAAGGCCGAGACCGCGCTGGTTTTAATTTAGGATTATCAGGGCGGTCAGGGTTTTTTAGCTTAGATTAAGCTAAAAACATAAAGTTCTGCTTATCGGCAGAACCTTATATTATATCATACTTATACTATATTGTCAATAGAATATACGAAGCAAAAGCATGAATAACAATGGAGCTTACTCCAACCGGGATATTTGTCAACAGGGTTAGAAATTGTTAATATTTAAGAATGCTAGGTAAAAAACGAACTATCATTTTTACTGTTTTAGTGATTTTTTTAGTAGTTGT
>JAHKAQ010000043.1 GCA_018825765.1 Patescibacteria group bacterium | reverse complement strand
TCAGTGTCGGGATGATTGCTGCCCATGGCATAGGGAGGCTGATATTCATAGGCTCCGATGTCAGGCGTGCCGTAGATGGGATTGCCGGCGTAATCAGTGGTTAGGCCTACGTCGGTGCCGGCGTCAATGGCGGGAGAATTCCATTGGAGCTGGAAGTCAGCCGCCTGTGAATAGGAACCGGAGCTGTTTTGAAAGACAGGGTCGGAATACACCGGGCTACTTCCTTCTGAAATATAGAAATAATTAGTGGCGCCTTGATTGAATAACAAATTATTTGCATTGGAGAGGTCCACGTTTTCGTAAGCCCCGGCATAAGAGCGCAGACCATATTGAGAGCTGCCAAAAATGTTATTATTTTTAACCACTGAATCCTTTAAATAATAAAAGAGCGCCATTCCCCACAGATTATTGGCGCTAACATTATTGTTTATGTTTATGCCACTGCTTTTTTGAACGGCGAATCCGGCTTTGCTGTTTCCGTAACTTAAATTGCCAATAAGGCTATTATCTTTGTTATCCATGTTTATGTAGCCCCCTCCTACATTGTCATAACTTTTGCAATTTATAATGCTGGAATCCTTAATCCCTTTCTCGAAGCCAATGCCGTGACCTTCGTCGGTGGTTGGATCCTGGGTGTTATAGACGGTGCAGTTAGTAAAAGTAACGTTTTCGGCCCAACCGTAGATGGCAGTCAGATTATATGAATCAGGATCAAGCCCGCCAAGATGAACGTAGATCATTTGCCCGGAACTGTCGTAAAAGAAATCTCCGGCGGTCAAGTCATCGACGCTTGATTTAGAGGTTAAGAACCCGTATTGGGTTCGCCCGGCGTTAACATCCACTACAGCTTTGGTATCGGCTAGTTTATAGACATCTCCTGAATGCAGGGTCCAGCCGCTAAGATCGGTGGTGGCCCAGCCGCTGCCGATCATGCCCCACATGGGATTGCTCTGTGAATCTTCATAAGAGGTGCAGTTTTCAAATTGAACGCCATTTACCCGGCCCCAGGCCCTAAAGCCGGCTGAACCATTATTATGAGTTGTACTGTCGGTTACCTGAACAGAGGTAACCGTGTAGCCGCTGGTTTGGTCGCTTACGATGTTAATTCCATTTGCGCCATTGTTATAGCTGGTTGCCCCGGTTATTATAAAATTACTGACATTATGATCGCCGTTAGTTGTATCTATTTGTATGCCATTGGAAGTATTGGAATGACTGGTAATATTCATTACTTTTACGTAATCCTGGTCCCGGACCAGGAGGCCGCTATTGGGAGATGAGGTTATAACACCCGGATCGCCTTCATAGTCTCCGCGAATAGTAAAATAGCCGCCCGCTTGGGAGCCGGAAGCGCGGACTTGAAATAGCGCTCCGGAGTGGGTGCCGCAAATATATAAGGTATCGCCTGGATCAATAGCGGCCCAGGTGATATCCGAAACTCCATCAAATGCGGCGGCGTAAGAAGTGCCATCTTCGGCGCCGTATTCATCAGTGCTGGGCCGCACATACCAGGTAGCGGCTTGGGCTTGCACGGTTAACCCAAAAAAACCGCCTAGAATAAGAAACAGGGAAATAAAAAAACGTGAAACAGGAGAACGTATGTGATGAAATTTAAACTCTAGAAGACCTAATCTGCCCAACAAATTCTGCTGGCTAATTAAACGATTCTTCCTCATTTTGTTTTTGTCTTAGGGGATTTTTCTATTTGAATTATAGCACAGGACGACAAGGGAATGGAGTTATCTTTTTCGCGGATTTTCCAGGAAAGTGTTAGCCTCTTTCATTATTAAAAGAAAAAATAAATCATAAAAATCTTTTTTGGTCTTTCTTTTATTCTTTCTTTTATAACATCGTCGGCATTCCTTTAGCGGCGGGAGTTTTATACCCCTTTACTGGTTGGCTTTTAAATCCGGCCATTGCCGCGGCCGCGATGGCTTTTTCGTCGGTTAGCGTCGTCCTTAACGCCCTTTCAATGAAAAAGCATGAATCTAAAATTATTTGAAATTTCAGGGAATTCCTTTTTACCGCCTGTCTGTCGCCCGCGCGCATGAGGGCTGGGTAATGATAGTCTGTCTGAAAAAATCGGGCGAAGCCCCGAGTGAGGCAAATCACGCTGTAAATAAACTTTGGTGGACTATAATTGAAAATGCGCGAACCAATTTCCAGCGAAACGTCGCAGGTGTTTCGCAAAATCCCAAACCGCTCGGGCGGGGCGAGCAAACCTCTCTTTCTGCTTCCAAAAATTTGCAAATCCTGTTTGGTGGACTGAAGGGGAATCGAACCCCTGGCCTCTGCGATGCGAACGCAGCGCTCTACCCCTGAGCTACCAGCCCGGAAATTAAAGCGGGCGTTTAATGGACCTTTTAGATTTTGGCAGAATATGTAGGTTGTGCTTGACCCGCTCCACCCATTCGCGCGCAACACTTTACTCCCTGCTCGATCAAAAAATATCTGTCACTCTTCCGGTCGCAAGTCTATTCATTTGATTATCGCTGTAATTATCAGTATGAGTTGCTATGCATAAAAAAACGATAACAGATCCTTTAACCGCGAACCAGACCCGGGGAGATCGATTCGATCTAACGCCTGGAACGGAAAGTTCTATTTTCCAAACGCTCCACAATTCATTTTGTGTCACTCTATGGAGTTTTGCTGGAGCTATTCGTGGCTGGGGATTCAGTGGGTGAAACTGAAATTCACACAACATTTTGAATGATTTAAGCGCTTTGTCTAAAAAAGAAAACCGCCGCTTTAGTTTGGCAGTTTCTTTTTCAAACGAAGAATGATAAATAAATTCAATTGCCATTATTGAGATCCGTTCCGCGATAAAATGCTAATTCATAAAATATCTCTTCATTTAGTTTCGTTCCGGAATACGGCGCTTCCGCATGAGTTAGGTCTTCCAACTGTTTTCCGTTTAGATGGCCATACCGAATAGCGACTCTATCAAGCATTTTTTTTTCTTCGGGAGTAAAAATAGAAATATCGGGGTCTTTCACGCATGTATAAACTTCAGTTGGAGTATATCCGCTTCGCTCTTTAACCGACTGAATTTTGAGAGTTTTTTCTTTTTCCATTTCTTTTGTTATTTTTTCAAGAGAAACCGGAAATGGTCCCATCGGCAAAGCCTTGTATTTATCTCCGGTAAAATGTTTTTGGTATTTTTCGAAAAAATCAAAATCAACGAAATATAGCAATTTCGCCAGTTTTTTCTTCCCTCTGATTTCTTTGCCCAATTTGGAACAGAGATAAAGAATGGCCTGTTTATATTTTTTGCTGTGTACAGTCATCTTTTTGGTTGATTTATCTTACCTTAAAATTACAATATCACCCAAAATAGTGCAAATCTATCTATTATTACCCCGCGAAATCTCTTTATATTTCGCAAATAAAGCCATTTTTTGAACTTTTTAAATTTGCCGTGCTTGATCCAGCCCGGCCATTCGCACACGCTTAAATAATCATCGCTCCTTTTTAGTAAAACATTAAAAATATACAGTATCTAAATCTCGGCTATTTCAACGAGTCTCGTTTGCGAAGGATTGAGCCAGACAAAAAAACTTTTAGCAAAGTAAAAGAAGCTATTGATTTCAAAAAGCCCTTTGATTTGCTCGCGAAACTGCCCGCCGAAGCGAGGGGCGAAGCCCCAGATTAATTACGTCGCTGTTCTTTTAAGCGTTTCAACGTTTCCCAATCTTTTTCCCAAATTGCACGTTCAGCTTCTTTTTTTGTCATGGGGTCGCTGAGAAGCTCATTAAATTCTTCACCAGACATTGAAACTTCAGATGTCCACCGAAGATCGGAAGGAAGCGGAGTCATTTCAATTGCCTTCTCAAGCGGTTCGTCACCTTTCTTACGAGCCAGCCCAATCATTTCATCACTTATTTGCTCTAATTCCTCTAATTTCGGAAGCCCTGCAATTTCAGCACGTAACTGAACTGATAGAGGTTTGATATTTTCTACTTTTGCTCTATCGGCAATATTCTCTTTGTCATCCAAACCGCCAACTATTTTGACATTCCAACTTTGTCTTAAATACGGAAAGATGACGAGCAAAACACCATGGAGTGAAGCATTAAGCGAATAGAGTCGAGAATACTTACGAGCAGTAGTTTCAAATTCTTCAATTTGGGAAGGATGAGGATCCCAACAATCAACAGTGAAATCAATATTAGGATAACGAGAATTGCGCTCAAGGAGCCAAGTTGCCACTTCCTTAGGAACTTCTTCTGCTTTGCCTTGCATTGTAAGACCATAAACTATCATAATTTTTCCTCAAACAGAGTAGTTTTTAATATTAATCAAAAATGAAAAAATTTTCTTTTACTAAAATGTGGTTCAAGCCGATATTTTTATCAGGTTCTTTGGCAGTTTTTTAAAATCGCGATAATAGCCGCACCGAATTTTTTAGGGGACTTCCTCGCCGCCGCAGGCGGCGAAATGCGTTCGAACTATTTTAAGAATACTCCACCAATAAAGAAAACTCCGCGCGGGGTTTTCTTTATTGGTGGACCCTAGGAGAATCGAACTCCTCACCTCCTCGGTGCAAACGAGGCGCTCTACCAGATGAGCTAAGGGCCCTTTTTATTCCGCGGAGTAAAAAGCCGCGGCCGGCTTTTTACTGACTGTTGGTTATAACAAAGACCTGGCGCAGGTCATTCATAGAATAAAACGGTTTTACCACAACTTGCTTGAAAAGTCCATCCGGAGACAGGCTGGAGCTAATAACTTCACCGGCTAAAAGCCCTTGAGGATATTGATGGTGACGGCCTGAAGTCACGACTAAATCTCCCTGGTCAATTTGGGTTTGGTTGGGAATAAGATCAAGGGTGATCTCTAAGTTATATTTTCCTCTGGCTACTCCTATAACCTGGTCTTTGGCCAGGGCCGCGTTAAAAGTGCTAAGCGGGCTGACTGACAGGAGAACTTTGGAATAACTTTTTTCTACTTCATAAATACTGCCTATGAGAACGCGGTCATAAATAATGACCGGCATGCCCTGTTTCAGGCCATGATTTTTCCCTTTATTTATGATAGCGAACTCCTCCAGGGATAATGGATCAAAAGCAATGATGTCCGCGCCGGTCAAGGAGAATTTTTCTTTGGGAAGCAGTTTGAGCTGGTTTCTTAGCTGATTGTTTTCGTTTTCCAGTTCTTGTTTTTCAAGCGAGAGGGTTTTCATGTTTAATTCCAATTCCTGGATTTTTTGATTCTGGGATTGCAGTTGCTTCAGGGAGGATAGCGAAAAAAGCGCGGTTCGAGAACCGGAAGTAGCGTTAAGCGCGCTTTTTGAGCCAAAAATAGCTGACCGGGTTATGAAATTTTTTACAGGATCAAGATAGCCTCTGTGATTAAGAAAAACAAGCACGGCTACAAGCGCCAGGGCAAATACTATTTTGGGGAATATTTTTCTTTCCGGCCGGGTGATCATTTAGAGTATTTTATCATAAATTTCTTTGGAAGCTGGCATGTCTTTGCGCCATGATTCTACTTCCTTATCTTTATCATCGCAAAGAATGAGCGCGGGAGTGGCCAGCACATTGAAAAACTGGGCTTCGGCCAGGCCGTCGGGCTCGTCCACGTCATGGTATTCAACGGGCAGTTTTCCCTGCTCTTCTATTTCTTCAGCCAGTTTTTTGGCCGGAGGACAATTAGGACAGTGGTTTTTGGTAAAAACTTTGAGCTTCATGGATATATTTTAAAAATTAAACAGTGAATTCTCTTTCTACTTCTTTTACGTAATTTTTTAGGATATCAGCCATTTTATTAAGCGTTTGACTGTCGTAGGGGGTGATTTTTTCATATTCTTGATTAAAACATTTGATGGGACGGAATTGCTGAAGACTGGCTTTTTTGGCTCCTTTAATGAGCTGGCCGATTTTTCTAATGTCGCCCGGTTCAATAAGGCCCGGAACTATGGTGGTTCGGAAGATGGTATCCACGTTCTGGGGCGCCTTGAGCGTAAGCTCGATGCTTTTAAAGATTGGGTCAAGGTTTTGGGTTTTTCTGCCAATGGTTTTTAAATATTTGGCCGGGGTGTTTTTTACGTCCAGGGCGACGTAATCAATCAGATTATTCTTTAAAAGCGACTTTAGCATGGCTGGATTAGTGCCGTTGGTGTGAATGCCGGTCTCAAAGCCCATTTCTTTTATTTTCGCTATCAGCGCGGGCAATTCCGGATAAAGCGAGGGTTCGCCGCCGGTAAAAATCACTGAATCAACCCAATGTTTTTTATTATTCAGGATATTTAAAAATTCTTTATAAGGAAAAGGGGTGATTTTTTCTTTTGAAGAAATAAGTTCAGGGTTATGGCAAAACGGACAGCGAAAATTACAACCCTGCAAAAATACGATTGAAGAAATAAAACCCGGGCGCTCGAGCATAGAAGCGGGCTCTACGCCGGCTATTTTTACGCTTTCAAACATAATAAGGCGCGGAAATATTTTTACTTTACCGGGACTGGCGTAATGTTAACTGCAGCTGGAAAAATACTTGCGGTTCATTTCTTTTTCCCGGTCGCGTAATTCGGCTATTTTACCCTTATTCCACATTGAATCCTTGGAAAAATAGCCGGTAACGCGGGTGATGTGGTCGATGTTTTTTGAACCGCAGAAGGAACAGTGATCAATCAGTTTTTTGCCGTTTACATTAGTCATTTTTTTGTCTTAATTTTTATTTTTAGCCGGTTTTAATTGTTGCCGGCTTAATATATTAAAAGTTTTAGATAAAAGCGCCTTTTTTGGTTTTACCGCATTCATTGCAGTGGGTAAATTCCGGAGAGAAAGCCACCTGGGCCACCTCGGTTAATTGAAAATATTTTTTCACCAGATTGGCGATTGACTTTTCCGGCGGCGAGGTTTCTCCGAGCCAGATATGGGTGATGGCGCCGGCGTCTATCAGAGGGTGGAATAAGCCTTCCAGCCTTACTCTTTCAATGGGATCAATCGGGGCGGAAATATTTAACTGGGTGGAATTAGTATAATAGATTTCATCTTTGTCGATAACGCCTCTTACCACCTCTTTTGTTTCACGCGGATACCATTTTAGATCCAGCTTGGCAAAACGGTAAGCGGTGGTTTCAGCCGGAGTTTGCTCCAGGACGAAGCGCATGCCGTAGCGCTGGGACATTTTTTCGCACTGAAGCTTCATGGCGGCGATGACCTTTAAGCCAAATTTTAAGGCCTGGCGCGATTCATGCAGTTCCTCGCCGGTGTGGGCCTGAACCATTTCGTTTAAGCCCACCAGACCAATTAAATGGGTAACGCGGTGGAGTCTTAAGTAAGTGTGTTCGTCTTCAGACTTTTTTATGGCAAGCAGTCCCAGGGGTCCGTTGTTTTTTTTAGCTAAAAGACTTTCTATGAAAACTCTTTTCTCGCGGTGGGCTTTAGCCATAAGCTCCATTTTATTGGAAAGATTAGCAAACAGGATTTCGTCGCTTCCGCCTGATTGAAAGGCCAGGCGCGGCAGGTTAAGAGAAATGTTTTGCAGGGCGGAATAGCGCATTTTCCAGGGAGCTTTGGCGTCCTCGATGTCACTTTTTTCCAGTTTAAACGAAAGCCGGCAGCATTCGGATATTTTAGCTTCGTTTCGCCGATCGAACACGAAATAGGTATTGCCTTTCCGGGAGGCTACTTTGGAAATTAAATTCAAAAATCCTTCATGGCCTTTGGTTTTGAAAAAATCTTCGGTGATATGCATTAAAGGCTTGGGGAAAAAGAAAGGCCGGCCGGAAGCGTCGCCTTCAAGGTAAACCTCGAACATGGCGCGGGCGAAAGCCTGGGATTCCTTTTCATAGTGTTTGTATTTTTTACCGGTGTATTTTCCGCCAGGCCCGATAGCGCGCACCTCTCTAAAGTGTTTAGGTATTTCCCAATAAAGATTAATGTCGGAAAAAATAGCCTGGCCGCCGCGAGCCACGGATTGCTGGGAAAATTCATAAATAAGGACCTGGGCTAATTGTTTGAGTTCGCTTGATTTTTTACCAATCAGATAAGGGGCTAAAAAAATATTAATGGCGTCCCAGCCGATGGCGCCGGCAAAATGGCATTGTAAAGCGGCGGAAAATTTAACCAGGTGGCCGATAAGCACTTCAGCGTGTTTAGCCGGCTTGGCTTGAGCCAGGGAGGTGGTAAGATCAAGACCAAATTTTTTTACATATTCCAGCGATTGTCCGCTGCAATAGGGACGGTCAATCATGCCGAGATCGTGCAGATGAATATCGCCTTTCAGATGAGCGTCGCCCACATCCTGGGAAAAAATACGCCCAAGAGCGTATTCCTTTTTAATGCCTTCGGCCAGGGTGAGATTAGTAGCTTCAGGTCCATGCGGCACGTTAGCGTTATCTTTATTGGTCTGGTTTTCAATTATTTGTTTCACGTCATAGACCGGAAATCCAAGCCTGGTATAGCGTTTACGCGCCTCCTCCAGTCCCCTGTCGATTAATTCGGCGTTGGCCAGCTCACGAATAAGCTTGGAAGTTATATTTTTTAAGCTGCCTTTGAGAATTTTTTCCTCCACCTGCTGGGCGATTTGGTCGGCCACCCGACCGGAAATACCGGTTTCTTTTACCAGACTTTTGGCAATAGCTTTGGTGTTCCAGTCTTCGATGTCGTCGCTTGAGGTTTTCACGAAAAGAGCCGTGTCAGTAACGTCGCTTATGAATTCTTTGGGAAAATCCAGCTGTTTTTGCTGATTCTCATTTGTTTTTGCTTGAGTTTTGTTTTCAGCTTTTAGTTTTTCTTTTACCGCCATGATGCTTGATTAATTTTTTTATTTCTTTATCGAAACTGGCCAGAGAGCCAAATGATTGATACACGGAAAGGAATCGAAGATAAGCGACCTGATCTGTTTTTTTTAGTTCTTCAATTACCAGGCGGCCGATTTCTTTTGAAGTGATGGTTTCTTTGTTTTTGGAAAAAATCTGGCTTTCAACGTTGTCTACGATTTCCTGGATCTTTTTTTGGTCAATCGGTCTTTTTTCCGTAGCTTTAACAAGTCCTTGTTCTATTTTTTCTCTTTGATAGGCCTGGACCTCGTTGTTTCTTTTAATAACTTTAACATCGGCAAGTTCAGGCCGCTCATAAGTGGTAAAACGAGCGTCGCATTCAGCGCATTCTCTTCTTCTTCGGGTTATTTTTCCTTCTTCAGCGTCCCTGGAATCTACCACGCTGGTGTCTTGGTTTTCACAAAAAGGGCACTTCATGGTATGGGATCATAAATTACAAACTACAATTTACGAAAATCTTTATTTATTAAATTGTGGTTTGCAAAAGGTTTTTCCACAAGATATTGTGGGCGCAGAAGTTATTATAGCACAAGCTAAAATCGGAGCAAGAGCCGATAAATAAAGGGAGAGAAAAAGAAACTTAAATTTTTCGGGTTTATTTTCCGGTTTTACTTTCTTAGGGTTACAGTAAAATTAAACTTTTTGGCTTTGAAAAAATCTTTGCTAAATTCGGCCGCTTTTTGAGGATCGTAATATTTACAGCTGAAGATGTCGAGATAAATCGCGTTTGATTGATTGGCAAAATGCCCGGAAATTAGAGAGGTTTCAATCAGCTGGGTCATTGAATAACCAGACACTCGAGGATTTTCGCCGAAATTCACGCATTGAGTGGGGCCGAATCTTTTCATGTCGATCAGGCGGCAAAGTTCGCGCGCGTAGCGTTTTATTTCTTTCGCGCTTCGCATTATTTTCGGATCGCAATGATAAAGATCCACGCTGGTCAGCATTCCCCAGGGATTTTTCTTTTCATACTCCTGCTTGGTTACATTTTTCATTTTTTAAATTAAATAGGGTTGTTATTTAAGAGTTATTTTAGCTTTTCATCTTAATCCAACTCCACCTTTATCTTGTCATCCTCTGTAATCGTAAGGGTGGTTTTGGTGGAATAGGTTTTATAATAGGTAGTTTTACCTTTTTTGGTCTTTATTTTGTATTTTTGGTTGAATTTCTTCTCCCATTTAGGGCCCAGGGTGGGTTCCAGTTTCTTCTGGTAATAGGCTTTTCTCTGATTGTAATAGTCCCGGGTTATCTTTTTA
>JAHKAQ010000042.1 GCA_018825765.1 Patescibacteria group bacterium | reverse complement strand
TTTGATTTAATATATATTAAGTATATAATTTTTGTATACAAAGTATGAGTAATGTGATAAATTTTAAAACGGACAATAAAACTAAAAAGCAGGCTCAAAAGATTGCCCAGGAGATGGGTTTGAGTTTGAGTAGTGTTTTAAACGTGATGCTCTTAAATTTTATAAAAAGAAAAACGCTTTTTATTAGCTTGAATCATGAAGAGCCTACTGATTATCTTTTGGATTTGCTGAGAGAAAGCGAAAATGAGATAAAGAAAAACGCTTTATCCCCTAAGTTCAGGAAATCCAAGGAGGCAATTAAATGGCTCAATAAGTAGCGAATGGAGATAAAATTTACCAGAAATTTTAAGAAGCGATATAAAAAGGCGCCAAAAGATATTCAGAAGGCTTTTAACCGCAGATTGGCTTTATTTGAAAAGAATAATTTTCATCCAGCTTTGAGAAACCACGCGTTACAAGGTAAATATAGGAATTATCGGAGCGTGAACATCACTGGAGATTGGAGAGCTATTTTTAAGCAAAACGGAAAGGATTCAGGGCTTGTAATTTTTGCGATTTTAGGTACGCACAGTGAGTTGTATAAATAATTTGAAATAAAAATGAAATATTTTGAATTTTGCTTGAATCTCTCCTATTTCTCTGCTATCTTTCAATTATCCTCAATCCGCTGATTGAGGAGTGTTTATGGTGGTAGTAGCTCAGTTGGTAGAGCCCCGGGTTGTGGTCCCGGTTGTCGTGGGTTCAAGTCCCATCTACCACCCCTGTTGAGAAAATAAAAACCAAAAGGAGGGAGAGATGAGAGAGCTTACGTTTGCTTTTTTTCTGGTTTTTGCTTGCCTTTTCGCATTCTGTGCGGATTGGCAAGAAAAGAGAAGCCTTTCCCCTTGCCCTGTTTTCCGAGAGATGGAGCATGATGCTTCTGATTTTTGGAAGACCTGGGAGGGGGAGGATGAAAAACAAAAAAAAGAACAGTGGAATAATTTTTAGGGCCTCTAGACAGCTCCAGCACGTAAAACGCGCTCGGAGCTTTTTTTTGAGAAAATTCCGGAGAAAGAGTAAAATAAAGGGATGAAAGAGTGTCTGATTTATAAAAAACAAAAAGACGGTTCGGTGGTTTGCGGGGTTTGCAATCATTTTTGCCGGATTAAGCCGGAGCGGGTTGGGATTTGCGGCGTAAGAAAAAATCTGGACGGGCGGCTGTTTCTTTTAGTTTACGGCAAGTCGGCCGCGTTAAACATTGATCCGATTGAAAAAAAACCCTTGTTTCATTTTCTACCCGGCAGTCAGGTTTATTCTTTTGGCACGCTGGGATGTAATTTTTCCTGTAAAAATTGCCAGAATTACGATATTTCCCAGATTTTTGGAAAAAAAGGCAAGCTGGATGATTGCCAGAGTATGGATTGGGGATTGAAGGCCGGGCCGGACAAGATAGTTTATGACGCGGGTCGTTTTGGTTGTAAGAGCGTGGCCGCGACCTATAACGAGCCGGCAGTTTTCTTTGAGTATGCTTTGGAGGTTATGGCCGCGGCCAGTAAAAAGGGCTTGAAAAATGTTTGGGTTTCCAACGGGTATTTTTCTAAAGAGGTCTTGGAGCGGGTTGCGCCGGACCTTGACGCGATAAACGTTGATTTAAAGTCAATGGAGGATGATTTTTACAAGAAAATTTGCGGCGCGCGGTTGGAACCGGTTTTGGAAAATTTGCGGCGGATTGTCCGGGCGGGAATATGGCTTGAGATTACTACTTTGGTTATTCCGGATTATTCGGACGATATGAAAATGTTAAATAAACTGGCGTGCTTTATTTCGCGAGAGCTTGGTAGGGATGTTCCCTGGCACGTGAGCGCTTTTTCCGGCGCGATTTCCTGGAAAATGAAGCAAGTTCGCGATACCGGAGCGGAGAAAATAGAGCAGGTAGTGAAGCTTGGCCGGAAGGCCGGTTTAAAATATGTTTATGGCGGCAATGTTTCGGCTGCTGGTCTGGAGGACACGCGTTGCCATAAGTGCGGCCGGCTTGTAATAAAAAGGCAGGGTTATAGAATAGAAAGTAGCTTAAAAGGCGGTAAATGTCCGGATTGCGGGGAAAAGATAGCCGGGGTTTGGAAGTAGCCGGAGGTTTTGGAGATGGGCGGTTTCTGGTTTGTGTTTTGGTTTGGAAATTTTATTAGTAACTTTGGGCTATGCTTGTTTTTTCAGGTATTATGCCTCATCCGCCGGTGGCGGTGCCGGGGATAGGAGAAAAGGACAGCTTAGGTCAAATTAAGGCCACGATTAGGACGATGAAGGATATGGGCCGGGAGTTAAAGGCGTCTGGAGCCGGGACTGTTTTTTTGATTAGTCCGCACGCTTTTTTGGAGCGTGACCGGTTTTTATTGAACGGCGTGAAACAGCTTTGCGGCGATTTGTCCCAGTTCGGGTTTGGCCGTGATTTTTGTTTTAAAAATGAATTGGAAATTGTCGGGAAAATAGAGCGGAAGGTCCGGGAGCGAGGATTGCCCGTGGAGACCTATCAGGGCGAACTTGATCACGGAGCACTGGTTCCTTTGTATTATTTGGGAAGTAAGGCGGAATTTAGCCTGGTTCAGGCTTCGATTTGTTTTTTAAGTCAGAAAACCCACTTTGAATACGGCCAAACGCTGGGGCGGATTTTAAAGAAAAGTCCTAAAAAAATAGCCGTGGTAGCCAGCGGAGATCTTTCGCACCGGATCACCCGGGACGCGCCGGCCGGCTATTCGCCGCGCGGTTCGGAGTTTGACAAGACCTTGATTGATTTTTTAGAGAGAGGGGACGCAAAAGAAGTGATTAATTTTAATCCGGAGTTAAGGGAGGAAGCGGGCGAGTGCGGCTTAAACCCAATATTAGTGCTTCTTGGTATAATGGACGGCGCCGGGCTGGACTGGAAATTTGAAAAGTTAAGTTATGAGGCGCCTTTCGGAGTGGGGTATTTGGTGGGTAGATTAAAGTTGGCGGCCAGGAAAGCTTAGGCGGCCGGCTGGCCGCGGGCCGCGGGTGAATGAATCGCGGCGCGGTTAACAGCTGGTTAGATTGGTCTTATTTGGCGGGCCGGGATTGGCTGGTTTTAGTTTAAAAATAAATAGAATTTATGGATTCGAGCGTGAAATTAGCTAAACAAGCGGTGGAAAATTACATAAAAACCGGGCGGGAGATGCGCGAGCCCCAAGGACTGGAAGAAGATTTTTATTCCCGGCGGGCCGGGGTTTTTGTGACGATTTATAACGGGAAGGATTTACGGGGTTGTATTGGAACTTCGGTTGCGACTCAGGATAATCTTTGTCTTGAAATTATCCGGGCCGGCGAGTCGGCTTGTTCCCGGGATATTCGTTTTTCGCCTATAACAGTTAAAGAACTGCCTGAATTAACTTATGAGGTAAGTGTTTTAGGAGAATTGAAACTTGTAAAATCAAAGCAGGAGCTTGATCCTAAAAAGTTCGGGGTTTTGGTGGAGGCGGATTCAGGCCGTTCCGGTCTTCTTTTACCGGATATTGAAGGAGTGGATGAGGCGGATTATCAGCTTGAAATCGCGGCGGACAAGGGAGGCATTGACCTGGAGCGCGATAAGGTAAAGATTTACATTTTTGAAGTGGAGAAGCACAGGTAGTTCCTGGAGGATAAAGGTGCTGGAGAGTGATGATAAGCGGTTTTTGGCCGGCTATTTTTAAGGGTTAGTTTTTTTGGTAAATATAGTATAATAGAGAAGTTAACTTTTTCTAAACAAATGGGACGAAGGAGAAAAACAAAACAGCCGGTTGATGCCACGCAAGGGCAAACTTTTTTGGATGGAGTGGATCCGGGCATTCAAAAGACAATTTTGGCCATAGTTTTTTTAACCGCGGCGGTTGTTTTTACGTTCGCGCTGGCTGGTTCGGCCGGAAAATTGGGAGAGGTTTTAAATATGCTTTTTTCCAAGCTGATTGGCGGCGGCCGGTATTTACTGCCCTTTGTGCTGGTAGTGCTTTCAATGATGTATTTTAAGCGATTTTCCGGCAAGGAATATTTAATGCTGTGGCTTGGTTTGGCCATGGTGTCTTTGTCTGTTCTGGGGCTGATGCATCTGTTTACTGACAAGAGCGAGATGAGAGAGCTTGCCGCACGAGGCGCTGGAGGAGGATACGCAGGATACGCGCTGGGATATTTGGCTTACAGGGCGGTGGGAGTTTACGCCAGCGCCTTTATTTTCGCGGCTTTGATTGTTATCGGGATTCTTCTGGCTTTTAATAGTTATTTGGCCCGCTTGATCCAGGATGAAAAAACAGAAGAAGGCGAAGAGACAGATGACGGGGTTTATGGAAAAGCCAAGGTAAAAAATGAGAAATTGAAAATTATTTCAAAAATCGGCCAGATTATCGGGGGAAAATTAAAAAGAGAAGAAGCGGTGGAGGAGGTGCAGGAAGGAGACACGAAGGATGATCGCTGGCGTTTGAATCGCGGGAATAAAGATCAGTTTATAGGCCAGGGAGGGTTAAAAAAGAGAGTGATAAACCCGAATTGGCAGTTGCCGCCGGTTGATTTGCTGGAGCAGGGCTCGCAAAAGCCGCAAGGAGGAAACGTAAAGGCTAAGTCGTCAATAATTGAAAAGACTTTGAGAAATTTTGGTATTGATTCTGAAGTAATGGATACTAACGTGGGTCCCACGGTGACGCAGTTCGCGGTACGGCCGGCTGACGGGACCCGGCTTTCGAAAATTGTGGCTTTGCAAAATGATCTTTCCATGGCGCTGGCCGCTCATCCGCTGAGGATTGAGGCGCCGATTCCAGGCAAGTCGCTGGTGGGAGTTGAAATACCCAATGAGAAATCAGCTTTGGTAAGATTTAGAAGCTTGATTGATAATCAGCAGTTTATGGCCAGCCAGGGGTTGACTATAGTTTTAGGGGAGGACCCGGCCGGGAATTATTTTTACGCGGATTTGGCTAACATGCCTCATTTAATGATCGCGGGCGCGACCGGCGCGGGCAAAAGCATCGGAGTAGCTGGAATTATCAGCAGTTTGCTCTTTAGATTCACGCCGGATGAACTTAAGTTTATTTTAATTGATCCTAAAAGGGTGGAGTTATCAATATATAACGACATCCCTCATCTTATTACGCCGGTTATCGTGGATATAGATAAGGTGGTTAATTCGTTAAAGTGGGTAGTGGCTGAAATGGAGCGCCGGTATCAAATTTTGCAGGACGCGGCCTGCCGGGATGTTGATTCGTATAATGACGAGGTGGATAAGGGCGGAGTAAAGGTAAGGGTGAATGGTATAAGCGGAAAACAAGAAGAAGATCAACAACAGCGGGAAAAAAATCAATTTCAGGAGCAGGAAGATGAGGGAAGACTGCCGTATATTATAGTAATTATTGATGAGCTGGCTGATATTATGGTGTCAAACGGCAAGGAAGTGGAGACTTTGATCGTGAGAATCGCTCAAAAAGCCAGGGCAGTGGGGATTCATTTAGTGCTTTCAACTCAGCGGCCGAGCGTGGAAATAATCACCGGCCTTATAAAAGCGAATATACCGACCAGGATCGCCTATCAGGTGGCTTCGCAGATCGATTCGAGAACTATTCTTGACAGGGCCGGCGCGGAAAAACTGCTGGGCAAAGGAGACATGCTCTATCTATCAAGAGAAGCGGGACAGCCTAAGAGAATTCAGGGAGCCTATATTCAGGAGCAGGAAGTCGGGAAGATAACTGATTTTTTGAAACAGCAGGCAGTGGCTGATTATGATGAGTCCATAGTCCAGGCCAGAGGTTTACCAGGCCAGGGCGGCGCCGGGATTTTTGACAGTTTTTCTCCTGAGGCGGGCGGCAGCGGCGGGTATGAGGATGAACTATTTTTGCCGGCAAAGCAGGTGGTGATTGAAAATCAGAAAGCTTCAGCTACTCTTTTGCAGAGAAAATTAAAAGTGGGATACGCCAGGGCGGCGAGAATCATGGAAATGCTGGAGGAAGGAGGGATTATCGGTCCGGCTAACGGAGCTAAGCCGCGTCAAATTCTGACAGGGCGCGAACAGGGAAGAGAGGTAAATTATGAAGATAATCAGGCGGATCAGTCGGTGAGAGATCAATGGAATTAAGGGTCTGTTGCCAAATAGCATTTCTACTGCAATTTCCATTTTTCGGTCAAATTCGTAAAAAATTTTTTCGCTTAGCTGAGGCTAAACTGCAAAAATTATTTTACGAATTTGCCGCGAAGATTGGAAATTTCGTAACGAAAGCCTATTTGGCAACAGACCCGTTAAAGCCCTAAATTGTTAAGTAAATTTGTGGCGACGTTAGGGGAATTATTAAAAAAAGAAAGAGAGGAGGCTGGTTTGGGCGAGGAAAAGGTGGTCGCGGCGCTTAGGGTGAGAAAGGATTATCTGGAGAAAATTGAGAGTGATAATTACGACGAATTACCACCTGATGTTTACGTAAGAGGATTTCTTAGAAACTACGCCAAGCTGCTTGATTTAGACGAGAAAAAAGTGATTGAAGTGTATAAACATCAGAGGGAAATAAAAAATCATGATCAGGAAAAGAACAGGAGCTTGGGGAAATATATTTTAAGAAAACCGCCCAAATTGGTTATAACACCGGAGTTTTTTCTGGGAGGGATATCATTTTTAATAGTAGGGATTATCGCGCTGTATTTTTTTCACGCCGCGGGTAATTTTTCAAAGCCGCCCAGGCTTGAAATTTTAAGCCCGAAAGAAAATGAGACCGTAACAGAGGAACAGATTTTAATAAAAGGCAGGGTTGACGAAAATTCGGAATTGGAAATAAACGGTCAGCAGTTGGAATTAAGAGAAGGAGGAGAATTTGAGACCAAGGTGGTTTTAATGAGAGGGGTAAATGAAATAATAATAAAGGCTAAGAATAAATTTGAGAAAATAACCGAGAAAAAAATCACGGTGAATTATAAAGATCAGGGTGACGAGGAAACTGATTTATTAAGAAGAAAAATGATCGTGAAATTGAAGGTGGATAGCGAGTCGGTTTGGCTGGGAGTGGAAAGCGAGGAAGGGAATTATTCCCAGACTCTGGACGCTTACAGTGAAAAGATACTGGAGATAAATAAACCAACTAAAATAATCGTGGGTAAAGCGAACGGGGTTTATTTTACCGTAAACGACGGGGATTTGGAGATTTTTGGGGAAAGCGCGAACAGGGAGGAAAAAATTTTTGAGCCTTAGGACGCTGTTGGTCAGTAATCCCATAATATTATTAGGAAAGATTTACAATTTTTTTAGAATTTTATGCTAGAATGAGTTTTGAATAGCTGGCAATGAGCAATTTGTTTGTTGTCAGCGGATAATTATTAAGGGTAACCATGCCTAGAAAGAAAACTGTTGGAAGGAGAACAAAAAAAATGATCCGGAAAACTAAAGGGACAAAACAAAAACAAAAAGTAAATAGAAAAAGATCGGCGGTGGAATCAGCCGTGACAAAGATTAAGGAAAGATTTGGAGAGGGATCAATTATGAAATTAGGAGAGGCTAAAAAAGTGGATGTGGCGTCAATTCCCACTGGATCAATTTCCCTGGATCATGCTTTGGGCATAGGCGGGGTTCCCAGAGGACGTATTGTCGAGGTTTACGGTCCGGAGTCTTCGGGAAAAACCACGTTAACGCTGCATATTGTGGCTAATTGCCAAAAAAGCAAGGGCACGGCCGCTTTCGTGGACGCGGAACACGCGCTTGATCCGGAATACGCTAAAAGGATCGGGGTAAATATAAACGAGCTTTTGATTTCCCAGCCAGATACAGGCGAACAGGCGTTAGAGATTGTTGAAACCCTGGTTTTGTCCGGGGGAGTGGACGTGATTGTAATTGATTCAGTGGCCGCGCTTACGCCGAGAGCGGAAATTGAAGGAGAAATGGGGGATTCTCACATGGGATTGCAGGCGCGGTTGATGTCGCAAGCGCTTAGAAAGTTAACGGCTATTTCAGCTAAAAATAATACGACCATAATTTTTATCAATCAGGTGAGAATGAGGATAGGAGTATTTTTTGGCAACCCAGAGACCACTACCGGAGGCAAAGCTTTGAAATTTTATTCCTCGGTAAGAATCGAGGTTAGAAGATCAGCTCAAATAAAGCAGGGAGAAAAAGTGATCGGCAACCGGGTGAAGGCTAAAGTCGTGAAAAACAAGGTGGCGCCGCCGTTCCAGGCCTGTGAATTTGATATTATGTATAATGAAGGGATTTCCTGGACCGGAGATTTGATAAACTTGGCAACTTCCAAAGGAGTATTGGAAAAAAGCGGTTCCTGGTATGTTTTTGGAAGCGAGAAACTAGGCCAGGGAGTGGAAGCGGCTAAAAGACATTTAAAGGAAAACCCCAAGATAACGAATCAGATTGTGAAAAATTTAGAGATCGCGCTGATTGAAGAAGTTGAAGAATAAGAGTGTTTTATTTTTTATTTTAATAGATGGAATTTTTGGAGTTCGGGAAGTTCTATTTGGGGAATCTGTTTGAATTCGGGATTAGCTGGTGGTGGCTGATAGTTCCTTTTTATTTGTTTCCAATAATGTTTGATTTTTGGATTTTTAGTGTGGTAGCGGAGCATTATCACAGCAATAGATACGTGGTTTTGGATATTAAGGTGCCGCGAGAGCTGGAGAAAAGCCCGAAATTGATGGAAAATGTAGTAGAAGGGATGTGGACGGTGCTTGGAGAAATTAGAAATTTTATGGAAATAGTTTGCTGGGGAGATTGGCAGGATTATTTTTCCCTGGAAATAGCCGGAACAGAAGGCAAGGTGCATTTCGCTATTTGGTTAAGGGATGAGCGAATTGATTTTTTTAAATCTCATATTTACGCGCAATTTCCTGAAGCGGAAATAGAAGAAATGGAAGAGGATTATATGAACGCTGTTCCGGATGACGCGCCTAACGACGAGTGGGAAGCTTGGGGTTTGGTTTGGATATTGGATAAGCCGGACGCCTATCCAATAAGGGTTTACTCTATGTTCCAGGATTTTGTGACAGGCTCCATGGTTGATCCGCTGGGTTCTTACATGGAAGTATTGGGAAATTTGGGGCCGGGGGAACACATGTGGTATCAATTATTAGTATATCCGGTAACAAATGATAAATGGTTTCCTGATTTTTCCAGGGAAATGGAAAAAATATTGGACAGAGGAAGGTATAAAGAGAAGGTTTCTTTCTGGGATGGATTGATAAAAGACTTGCTGGCTCTTCCCATGCAGACTATTTCTGCTATGTTTAAATATCCGGAACCCGGGAGTTTAACGCTGACAGAGGCGGAAAAGGAAGAGGATAAGATTCCGTTTTTGCGCTTATCGCCGTCGGAGCAGAGCACTTACAAAATAATGGAAGATACTTTTTCCAAGCGCGGTTTTCGGGCTCAATACCGTTCTATATATGTTGCCCGGCGCGAGGCTTTCAGGGGCAGTAATATTTCATCAATGATGGGCGCGGTTAATCAGTTTAACGCGGTTGATTTGAACAGTTTGAATTTATACCGGCCTTACTTTACCAGCTGTACTTATATGTTCGCTGAATCAAGAGTAAGATACAGAAAGAAGAGATTGCTAAGAATTATGAAAAACAGGATGTTTTCCGGAGCAAGCTATATTTTTAACACGGAAGAAATAGCGAGTTTGTGGCACTTCCCGGATATGGCGATAAAAGCGCCTAAGACGCCAAGAATAGGGTCTAAGCAGGCGACTCCGCCGGCAAATTTACCCGAATAGGGAGCAAAAGATTAATTGAGAAACTTTATGGTTACGCTTTTCGCTAAAACTAATTTTCGCGGTTCAGAAGAGGTGTTTGGCATAAAAGAGGACGATCGGCGCCGGCATGTTTACGTGATTGGAAAAACCGGCATGGGTAAAACCAACCTTTTACAGACCATGGTGATACAGGACATAAACGCGGGCAATGGTTTGGCTTATGTTGATCCTCACGGTGATACGGCTGAAGCGTTGATAAAATTTATTCCTAAAAACCGTTTAAATGACGTGGTTTATTTTAATCCGGCTGATATGGATAATCCGGTGGCGTTTAATGTTTTGGAGACAGTGAACGAGGAGCATAAACACCTGGTCGCGTCAGGCATGATGGGGGTTTTTAAAAAGATTTGGCCGGATGTCTGGAGTCCCAGGATGGAGCATATTTTAAATCATACGATTCTGGCCTTATTGGATTATCCAGGGTCAACCATGCTTGGAATAAACAGAATGCTCTCGGATAAACAGTTTCGCAATAAGGTTTTAAATAGAGTTAAAGACCCGATTGTTAAAAGTTTTTGGGTTAATGAATTCGCTAAATGGAATGAGCGCTATATGGGCGAGGCTATCGCGCCTATTCAGAATAAGGTGGGCCAGTTTATCGCCACGCCGGTAATAAGAAACATTATCAGTCAGACAAAATCAACCATAAGAATGAGAGAGATTATGGATCAGGGGAAGATTTTAATTATAAATTTGAGTAAAGGGAGAATTGGGGAGGAAGCAATGCAGCTTTTAGGGGGAATGGCGGTTACCAAGCTTCAATTGGCGGCTATGGAAAGGGTCGATACGCCGGAAGAGCAGAGAAAAGATTTTTATTTGTATGTTGATGAATTTCAGAATTTCGCCACTGAAAGTTTCGCTAATATTTTGTCAGAAGCCAGAAAATATCGTCTAAGCTTGATAATGGCTCATCAATATATCGGTCAGTTGATTCGTGAAGGGAATCCTTATATGCGGGACGCTATTTTTGGGAATGTGGGAACTATAATAAGTTTTAGGATTGGGGCGGAAGACGCTGAAATGCTGGAAAAGGAATTTACGCCCACGGTTTTGGCTTATGATTTAGTTAATCTTCCTAAATATAATATGTATTTGAAGTTAATGATTGACGGGGTAACCGGAGATGCTTTTTCGGCGCAGGGTTTGCCGCCTTTAAGTCCGCCAGCTGATGATTCCTGGAAAAAAGTAATAAATATTTCCAGAGAAAGATATGGCCGGCCCAGAAAATTGATTGAAGAAAAAATAGCGCGCTGGAGCGAGTCGTTACCGGAGAATTTTGATCCGAGAAGACAAAGTCAGGCGAGGGGGAATGAAAGCAGGCCGCCGCAGAGGGTGGAAAACAGGGAAAAGAAACCAGGGCCTGATCAGCAAAGGAACGATAAAAAAGGGTCTTCAAAAGATAGTCAAAAAATTACGACCGGCAAGGAGACAACATGGTATGATGTTTTGTGCGATGAGTGCAAAGCGCCTACCAGAGTTCCTTTTAAGCCGGATGGGGTCAGGGGTATATATTGCAAGGATTGTTTAAAGGAGGTGAGAAGGCAAAAAGCTAAATTAAATCAAATAGAAGAGCGAGGAGATTCAAATAGAGGGTATGACAAGATAAGATCGGTTAATTTAGACATAGACGATGAGTCAGGCGAGGCGGTTAATCTTGCTACTTTGAAGGAAAAATCGGGGAAAAAGCAAGTGGACGTGAAAGGATTAAAGGAGCTTATTGGCGAGGCGCGAAAGTTAAAACAAGATGAAAGTTAAGCTGGAAAAAAAGATTTTGGTGGCGATGTCCGGAGGAGTGGATTCCACCATGGCGGCTTTTTTTTTAAAAGAGCAGGGCTGGCAGGTAAGGGGAGTTCATTTTATTACTCCAAAGAGAGTTGATGCTTCGGACGGAAGAAAAGATACGAACAGCGTTAAGGAGTTGAAAAAAATTTGTAACAAACTGGGCATAGAATGTGATTTTTTTGATATAAGAAAGCAATTTAAAAATCAGGTGATTGATTTTTTGATTAAGGAATATGAGCAGGGCCGGACTCCTAATCCCTGTGTTGTCTGTAATTACAGGATTAAATTTGATAAGATGTTGAGACTGGCCCGAAAAAAAGGGTTTAAATGGATAGCAACCGGTCATTACGCGAGAAAGGTAAAAAGAAACCGAATTTGGTTTATACAAAGAGGCCGGGACAAGAAGAGGGATCAGTCGTATTTTTTGAGCGGACTTGGGTCCAGGGCAATCGCAAAATGCGTGTTTCCTTTGGGCGAACGCGCAAAGGAGGATATAAAAAAAACAGCCAGGGCCTTGGGCTTATTTGATAAGATAAATGAGAGCAGGGGCTTATGTTTTTTAAAGGGCCGGCTTAGTGATTTTATTTCGCGGGAAATAAAGGAAAAATCCGGGGAAATTGTGGATGAAGAAGGGAATATTTTGGGAAAGCATAATGGTTTGGCAAAGTATACTATAGGGCAGAGAAAGGATATAAGGGTCGGGGGCAAGGGGCCATATTTTGTGACGGCAAAGGATTATAGGACAAACAGGCTTGTGGTTTCAAATATAGGCGACGCTCCCGGTTTATTCAGGGATGAGATAAAGTTAAAACTGTCAGGGGAAAATAAAGCATTGGATAAGACAGGGCTTAAAATGGTGATAAGGTATGGGCAGGAGCCGGTGGAGGTGGAAAAAATAAAGTTAGAGTCGGGGAATTTGGCAAGTATAAAAGTGGAACAGAAACTACGAGCGGTAACGCCGGGACAGATAGCGGTTTTTTATGATTTGAGCGGGGTGGTGGTTATGAGCGGAGAGATTTGTTAAAATTTTTAAATAATAATCATGCAGATAACTGGTCAAAATTATAACGACGACAATGTTTCTTCAGGAGATGATATGGATGATCGTAATTTAGAGCGAAGAACAAAAAGGATAAAGCGGGATAATTTATTGCGTGAATACACGGGCCGAAGAGATAATTTGGAGAGTGAATTAAAAAAATACGAGCAGGAATTGGGAGAGCTTGAGAATAAGGTTCGTTTTGGCGAGGCAAGTATTTCAGAGAAAGAGAAAGAGCTCGCGGAATTAAGGGAAAAAATTAAAAGAATGGAGCGGGAATACGAACGGGATAGTTTCGAGTTAAGAACAAACAAAGACCGAATGATGAAAATTGATAAGGAAGTTGAATTTTTAACAAGAGAACTTGAGGTGGTGAAGAAAAAGCTGAAAAAAGTAGAAATACAAGGAGAAGATTGATAAAGGTTGTGGGAGGTTTTGATTAAATTTATAAAATAACTAACGGTATGAAATCCCGGGAAATAAGGAGGAGATATTTGGAGTTTTTTAGAAAAAAAGGGCACGCGATTATTGCTTCGGCTTCACTTCTGCCCAAAGACGATTCAACCACGCTTTTTGTAGGTTCAGGGATGCAGCCTTTAGTCGCTTATTTTTTAGGGGAAAAGCATCCGTCTGGCACCAGACTGGTGAATAGCCAGAAGTCTTTTCGAACTGAAGATATTGAAGAGGTAGGGGATAATCGGCATAATACTTTTTTTGAGATGCTGGGCAATTGGTCTTTGGGAGATTATTTTAAAAAAGAACAGTTAAACTGGGTTTTTGATTTTTTAGTAAAGGAGCTGGGGATTGATCCTGAAAGATTGTTTGTGACGGTTTTTCGGGGAAACAGCAAGCTCGGGATTGATAGAGATCATGAGTCGGTTGAAATTTGGAAGAGTATTTTTAAAAAAGCCGGAATACAAGCGAAAGACATTGATTATTCCTGGAAAAAAGGAATGCGAGGAGCAAGGATTTTTTATTATGACCAGAAAAAAAACTGGTGGTCGCGTTCTGGATTGCCTGAAAATATGCCAGAGGGTGAGCCTGGCGGACCGGATAGTGAGATTTTTTATGATTTGGGCGCGGATTTAAAAAAGCATGAAAATTCCTGCTTTCGGGATAAGCCCTGTCATGTTAATTGCGATTGCGGCCGTTTTATTGAGATAGGCAACAGTGTTTTTATGGAATTCGTAAAGGACGCCCGGGGTTTTTCCAGGCTGGCGCAAAAGAACGTTGATTTCGGCGGAGGATTGGAACGTTTAACTATGGTTGTTCAGAAAAAAGATAATGTTTTTGAAACGGATTTATTTTTGAATATAATAAGAAGAATCGAGAAATTGGCTCAGGGTAAAAAATATCGTGAGCAGATGAGGTCTTTTGAGGTTATCGCGGATCATTTAAAGGCGGCGTGTTTTATTATGGGAGACGACGCAGGGATAAGTCCTTCAAACACGGATCAGGGCTATATTGTCCGGCGGCTTATAAGGCGGGCTATTCGTTACGGCAGGAATTTGGGAATAATATATGGTTCGGCTGAAGAGACGGTTAGAAAACCATGGACTAAGCAGATTGCCGAGGTTGTCATCGGGGATTACGGGGGAATTTATCCGGAGCTTGAGAGAAATAGAGATTTTATAATAAAAGAAATGACAAAAGAGGAGGAGAAATTTAGTAAGACTCTGGAGCGGGGATTACGGGAATTTGGGAAGATGGCGGATAGTGAAGAGGCGGATAATGAGAAAATAAGCGGCAAGGCGGCGTTTGATTTATACCAGACTTATGGTTTTCCCATTGAAATGACTGAAGAAATGGCTAAAGAAAGAGAATTAGACATCGATAAACATGAATTTTTAGAAGAAGTGGAGCGTCACAGGGAAATATCCAGATCAGGCGCCCAAAAAAAATTTAAGGGCGGATTAGCTGACACAAAAGAAAAAACAACTAAACTGCACACAGCCGCTCATTTGATGCTTTGGGCTTTGCGGGAAATATTAGGGCCGGAGGTTCATCAGAAAGGTTCAAATATTACAGAGGAAAGACTGCGTTTTGATTTTTCCTGGCCAGAGAAATTAAGCTTGGATCAGGTAAAAAAGGTGGAAGATTACGTAAATCAGGCAATAAAAGAGGAT